>JBAZIT010000001.1:0-49952 GCA_041651675.1 Candidatus Omnitrophota bacterium
CCGCTATAAGTTATAAACATCTGGCTTAAAATTTCTCCCAATGTATTATCTCTTTAAGGTCTCTTTTGTCGACAAGCTTAAACCCGGTTTTATCTTCAGGATATCCCAGGGCGACCAGGCTGACCAGCTTAAATTCCGGCGGAACGCTTAATAACCCCGCAACTTCGCTGCAATAAGGCTTTTTATCTCCGGCTACCCAGCAAGAGCCGATACCTAATTCAGCGGCGGCGTTCAAGATATTTACCGTAGCCGCGCATCCATCCTCAAGATAATATTTTGTATCCGCACAGAATACAGCAATACAGGCTTTGGCGGCAACCATAAACCGGGCGTTTTCCGCCAGAGCGCCTATCTTTTGCAAGATCCGGATATTGGTAATTACGACGAATTCCCAGGGCTGAACATTCCTGGCCGTTGGCGAAAAACGCGCAACATCAATTATCTTCTCCAGGGTGTCCTTAGGAATTGCTTTATCCTGATAAGCCCGAATACTCCTTCTGGTTTTAAGCGTATCCAGCGTATCCATTTTTACCCCCTGCCTGATTATAGTGTTTATTTTAAGAAATTTTCCTGCGGATCTCTTCCGGAATGGCTTTAGGTTTTATATTATTATCCACGCAGACGAGGACGGTCTTGGCTTCGGTAATAAGTTTATTATTCTGGTTATAGATCTTATGCTCAAAAATTATCTTTACCGCGGACATTTCGCCTATTTTTGTCTGGATATCCAGGAAATCGCCGTAAAAAGCCGAACCCCGGTAGTCAATCTCCTGACGGGCAACCACAAATAAAACACCCTGGCCAGCCAGCTCCTTAATGGAGCATCCTTTTTCCGCGAAGAACTCCGTGCGCGCCTCTTCCAGGTATTTCAGGTAATTGGAATAATAAACTACGCTGCCGCAATCCGTATCATGGTAATAGATCTTTTTTTGCATTATTTTTCCTATAACTTACGTATTATTATATAAGCCAACGCTGATATAAATGCCGAACAAGGGATAGTCAGTATCCAGGCCCAGATAATATTTCCGGCTACTCCCCACCTGACCGCGCTCAGGCGCTTGATCGAACCTACGCCCATAATGGAACCGGTAATCGTATGCGTAGTGCTTACCGGAACGCCTAACGCGGAAGAAACAAAGAGCATAATGGCTGCACCTGACTCCGCGCAAAATCCGTCAATGGGCTTAAGCTTGGCTACTTTCTGACCCATCGTCTTGACAATGCGCCAGCCGCCGAATATCGTGCCCAGGGCAATAGCCGCATGGCAGCTGATGACGATCCATAAAGGAATATGAAATGTTTTACCCAGGAGTCCCGCGCTAAAAAGCAAGCTGGCGATGATACCCATGGTCTTCTGGGCGTCGTTGCCGCCGTGGCCCATACTATACAACGCCGCGGACAAAAGCTGTCCCTTCCTGAAAATATGATCTACCTTCAAAGGAATACTCCGGCTAAAACTCCGATAAACTACCAGGCCAAATATAAGCCCCAGGATAAAACCCAGCACCGGAGAGATAAAGATAAAAGCGATGGTCTTGGCTATGCCTTGCCAGACCAGCGAACCTGCTCCGGATTTAACCAGGGCCGCACCGACCATACCGCCGATGAGCGCGTGCGATGAGCTTGTGGGTAAGCCAAAATACCAGGTGATAATGTTCCAGCCGCAGGCGCCGATAAGCGTGGCAAAAATTACCCCGTTATCGATAATCGCTATATCAATGATCCCTTTGCCGATAGTATTGGCGACATGCAGCCCGAAAAAAAGAAAAGCGACAAAATTAAAAAAAGCCGCCCAGGCAACTGCCAGGCGCGGAGAGAGCACGCGGGTAGAAACGATCGTAGCAATAGAATTAGCCGAATCATGGAAGCCGTTCAAGAAATCAAAAACCAGGGCCAGCAGGATCAGCAGAAGTATGCCTAAAGTCATAATTATTTTAAGCCTGTTTTACGATTATGGAATCTACCACGTGGGCGACATCTTCGCAGATATCCAGGACAGTCTCGGCATCCTGGTAGATCTCTTTCCATTTAATGACCGTGATCGGATCTTTTTCCGTTTCAAAAAGTTCGGCCAGCACCTTATCCCGCATCGCATCGCCGACATTCTCCAGGCGGTTGATCTCTACGCAGGCTTCCGAAATAGACTTGTAATTTTTCATATTGCGCATCCCTTTTACCGCGCACTCTACCGCCCGCACCGACTCTTCAATTACCACGGCGAACTCAATAAGGTTTTTATCAACCCGGGTTATCTTATAGATCTTTAAACGGCTGACAATGGTATTGATCATATCAATAATATCATCCAGCTCTTTGGCCAGGTCATGTATGTCTTCGCGGTCAAAAGGCGTAATAAAGGTCTTGTTCAGCTGGTTGAATATGTCATGCGTGGCTTCATCGCCCTGATGCTCAATACTGCCTATTTTATCAATTTCTTTCTGCTCTATGGCGCCGTCTGAAACTAGCTGCTTAAAATAAACCGCCGCGTCTACCGCATAGCTGACCTGCTTTTCAAACAGCGCAAAAAAATCCGTCCCTTTGGGAAAAAATTTAGCAAGCATGAATCACTCCTTTATTTTATCAACAGGTAGGGTTATGTTTTATTATTATACCAATATTTTAAAAATTTCAAAGCAATAATTAGAAAAATACTCCTGAATAAAGAATTTGATTTAACGGATAAATCGGATATAATTAGGTTATGAATAATCTATCCGTTCAAGAACACTACCAGCGTATCAGGATGGTACTGATCATCGTCCTGGTTTTGAACTGGGCTGTTGCCTTAGCCAAGATCATTTACGGCTTACTGACCCGCTGCGCCAGTATCACTGCCGACGGATTCCATTCATTATCCGATGGCGCATCTAACCTGATCGGCCTGGCCGGAATACATTTTGCCTGCCAACCGGTGGACCAGGACCATCCTTACGGCCACCGTAAATATGAAACCTTTTTTTCTCTGGGCATTGCCGGGCTGCTTTTCCTGGTCGCGGTAGGTTTGATCCACGAAAGCATAGGGAGGCTGCGTAATCCGGTAGCTCCTTTCATCGACTTTAAGAGTTTCCTGATTATGGCCATAACCATGGTCATAAATTTCCTGGTAATGCGCTATGAAGAAAAAAACGGAAAGTCCTTAAAAAGTGACCTACTCCTGTCGGATGCTTTGCACACAAGATCCGATATCTTTATCTCTCTTTCAGTTATTATCGCCTTAGCGGTCATAAGGCTGGGCTTTCCTATCCTGGATCCAATCGCTACCATAATCATCGCTTTTTTTATCGCGCATTCCGGATACGAGATCGTCAAACACAGCTCCCGGGTCCTCTGCGATACTGCCGCGATAGATGACTCCAGGAAAATAACGGATATAGTCCTAAGTATAAAAGGAGTAAAAACCTGCCATAAGATAAGGACGCGCGGACGGCCGGACGATATTCATGTAGACCTGCATGTCCAGGTTAAGCGGGATATGCGTATGGATGAAGCGCACAGGATAAGCTTTGCGATTGAAGATGCCCTGAAGAAAGGCATCCCGGAGATTACCGACGTGGTAGTGCACATGGAACCCGGAAATTAGCTCCAAAATCAGTAAGGAATCTGGCTTTCAGCAACCCCTCCTCCCATTCTCCCTGCGCTGTAGAATCCCAGACAATGCCTCCGCCTATTCCCATTTCGGCAAGGCCTTGGTTGATCAGGATGGTGCGGATAGGAATATTGAAAAACATATCCCTGTCCGGAGAAATATAACCGATAGCTCCGGTGTAAATCTTACGCTCCTCAAGCTCAAGCCCTCTTATAATACCCATTGCGCGGATCTTAGGCGCTCCGGTAACCGAACCTGAAGGAAAAAGCGCAGAAAAAAGCCCGTAAATGGATATATCCCTGTCTATCCTCCCGGTTACCGTGGAGGTCATCTGAAAAAGTTTCCGGTATTTGGCTACTTCAAAGAGTTTGGGCGCCCGGATCTTTACGCCCACCCTTCCCAGGTCATTCCTCAGGAGATCAGCGATCATTACATTTTCCGCCCTGTTCTTTTCGTCATATTGGAAATTCCAACGGTTGGTTAAATCAGCTGCCAGCCAGCTTCCGCGCTGCCAAGTGCCTTTCATGGGCTTGGTGACTGCGCTCCCGGCTATTTTTTTGATGAACATCTCCGGAGAGAGGGAAAGAATTTGGAAAAGACCTGTATCTATATACGCCGGATATGGCACAGGTTGTTCCCTGAACAACGTATGGTATAGAGAAAATGGATCTCCCGCAAATTGAAACAATAATTTAATACAGTAGGTGATCTGGTAGACATCGCCTTTTTCAATATAGCGGCGTATCTCCTGGATATTCGCGGAATATTTATCCTGCGTAATGTTCAAGCGCAGCTCTTTCAAGCTGCCGTCGAGAGATTGTCTTTTGGGTTCTATCCCCCGGCAAAGAGGCGCCTTATATACGCCCAGGTAAATAAGAGGAAATTCGTAGGTTTTATTCTCACGCAGGCTGTCTTCAAACTGGTATCCTGCCTCATAAGAGAAGAAACCTGCCAGGTAATAGCCGGATTTAAGCGCGGATTCCATCTCCTGAAAACAAGCGTTGAATTCTGCCGGATTAAAGCAGGATATGATAAATTCCGGTTTTTGGAATAAAAGTGGTTTTTTATTGAAGTGAGTTAAGACTCGCATGGCCTTTTTTAAAGAAGGCCTGGGTGCCCGGAAGGAATTTACGGGTTAGAGGTCATGACCATTCTTAGTTTATCTAATTATAAAGGCAAGCCCCGGTTATGGCAAGGATTATAATCTTTCCGGATGGTGCCTGACCACCTGCGCCTTGACCATATAAATAATGTCTTCGGCGATATTGGTGGCATGATCGCAGATGCGTTCCAAAAAACGGGCGATCAGCAAGAGCTGCACTGCCCGCGGGCTGGTCGAGCCGTCCTTAACCATATATTCTTCTACCAGTTCTTTCTGGATGGAATTCCTTAACTTATCCGCTTCAGGGTCAGAGAGCAAAACTTTGGTTGCCAGTTCTATATCGCCTTTTATAAAAGCGTCTATCGCTGTTTTTACCATATCCTGGGCTATGGCGGTTAATTGCGGTATGTCGACCAGGGGCTTTAAAAGCGGCTGATCGGCGAGCTCAAGCGCGCGCTGGGCTATATCCACGGCTATGTCGGCGATCCTCTCCAGCTCATTATTCAGCTTCATCCCGGTAGCTATGAAACGCAGGTCTTTAGCCATCGGCTGGTGCCGGGCGATAAGGTCCAGGCACTTCTCATCTATAGAGAGCTCAAGCTCATCGATCTTCTTATCATTCTCAATTACGCTCTTAGCCATATCCTTATCGCGGCCCTTTAACGCCTCGATGGACTTATAAATAGCCTCCTGCGCAAAAGTACCTATCCTTAGAATATCGTTATTCAGGTCTTTCAGTTCTGCGTCAAAATGCCTTTCCATATTATCTCCTTTTTTATCCGAACCTGCCGGTAATATATGCCTCGGTGCGTTTATCCTTAGGCGCGGTAAAGATTTCCTGGGTTTTCCCGAATTCAATCAGTTCGCCCAGGAGGAAAAAACCCGTGTAATCCGCTACCCGCGCTGCCTGCTGCATATTATGGGTAACGATAATAATGGTATAATCCTTTTTCAGCTCAAGGATAAGTTCCTCGATCTTAGCCGTTGAGATCGGGTCAAGGCTGGCGCAGGGCTCGTCAAAAAGGATCACTTCGGATTCAACGGCCAGGCAGCGGGCTATGCATAATCTCTGTTGTTGTCCACCGGACAACTTAAGCGCGCTGTCATGCAACCTCCCCTCAACTTCTTCCCAGAGCGCTGCCCTCTTTAAAGATTGCACTACCCTTGCTTCAATAAAATCCCTGTCTTTTATACCGTTTACCTTCAGGCCATAGCTGATATTGTCAAAAATACTCTTAGGAAAAGGATTAGGTTTTTGAAAAACCATCCCCACCCGCCTTCTAATGCTTACCGGATCAACCGCAGGCCCGTTTATATCCAGGTCATCCAGGTAAACAGCGCCATTAAGCGCGGTGTGCATAACCAGCTCATTCATCCGGTTAAACAACCTTATAAAGGTTGATTTTCCGCAGCCGGACGGCCCGATCAAAGCAGTAACCTGATTGGCGTAAATATCTATACTTACGTTCTTCAGGGCCTGATGCTTGCCGTAAAAGAAACTTATGTCCTGCGCTTTCATTTTTATATTTTTATCCATATTGTTGCCTCTGCCTTTGCCTGATGAATATCGCAATTGCCGTTATGAACAAAACAATGAATAATAAAACCAGGCTGCAGCCGTAAGCTATAGCCCTCTGCTGCTCCGGATGCACACCCTCCGTCATCAACGCGTAAATATGGTATGGTAAAGCCATTACTTCTGAAAACACTGAACGGGGAAAACCGCGCATATAAAATGCCGCGCAGGTAAAAAGAATAGGCGCGGTCTCTCCGGCAACCCTGCCGATACTAAGGATTATCCCGGTCAGGATCCCGGGCAAAGCAGCAGGCAGAACGATCCTCTTAATCGTTTCCCATTTAGTCGCGCCTAACGATAAAGATGCCTCTCTAATGGATTGGGGAACAGCCATAAGCGCCTCCTGGGCAGAAGAAATAATTAAAGGGAGCGCCAGGATCCCCAGGGTCAGGCTTCCGGCAAGGATAGATACGCCCAGGCCAAGCAGCTTCACGAAAACAGCCAGGCCGAAAAGCCCGAAGACAACCGAAGGGACTCCGGCTAAATTATTGATGCTCATCCGTATAATATTGACGATAAAGCCTTTCGGCGAATACTCACAGAGGTATATCGCGCAAGCCAGGCCTAACGGCAGGGCAAAAATTATCGCTCCCAGGGTAATATAGAATGTCCCGACAATCGCCGGGGCAATCCCTCCCTGGGTCATCCCGGAACGAGGTACCTGAGTAAGGAATTCCCAGGAGATAACCTGAGACCCCCTTACGGCAATAAAAAAAATGATCGACCCCAGGGCAAACAAAGTAAAGAGCATGCACAGGAATAACCCGCTAAACCCTAAATTCTGGATATATTTCCTTTTCATCCGCTTAAGCCCAGTTTTAGGCGGAAGCGCCGGCTGACCAGCTCCGCAATGATATTAAATAAGAAAGTGACCAAAAAAAGGACCAGGGCTATGCCAAACAAGGCGTGATAATGCGCCCCTCCCATCGGCGCTTCTCCCATCTCCGCGGCGATTGCCGCAGTCATCGGCCGCACCGGCTCTAAAAAAGTATGCGGGATTACTGCCGCGCCGCCGGCAACCATCAATACAGTCATTGTCTCGCCGATTGCCCGGCTCATCCCCAGTATGATTGCCGTGGAAATTCCTGAACCGGCAGCCGGGATTACTACCCGCGTCAAAGTTTGCCATCTATCCGCGCCTAAGGCAAAAGAAGCTTCGCGGAAGGCCTTAGGGACATAATTTAAAGCATCCTCCGCTATACTGCATACCGTAGGTATGGCCATAACCCCCAAGATCAGGCTGGCATTTAAAGCAGTCAAGCCCGTAGGCAGATGGAATAATTCCTGTAAAAACGGCGTAACAATAACCATGCCGAAAAAACCAAAGACTACCGATGGTATGCTCGCCAGCAGTTCGATCAAGGGCTTAAGGATATCTTTCTGCCTGGGCCCGGCTAATTCATTCAGGTATAAAGCGCTCCCCACCCCTAGAGGCACGCAGACCATAACTGCGCCAAGAGTAACCCAGGCCGAAGCCAGTATCAGGGGAAGAATTCCGAACTCCGGCGGCTCATAGGTCGGATACCAGAACTTACCGAACAGGAAGTCCAGTACCTGCACCTTTTTAAAAATAGGCAGCGCTTCCCTGAACAGGATAATAATAATGCCTACAAGGGAGACTAATGATGCAAATGCCAAAACCGTAAATACCCACTTATATATTTTTTCCCTGCTCTTTGCCATATTATTTATAAAAAAGGAGGGCGCGGCAAAGGGATACTTTGCCGCGCTTGCCTTAAACGAGTAAACGCTATTTAACTATTTTAAGGCCACGAACCCCTGTTCGTCGACGATCTTCTGCCCTTCTTTACTCTTGACAAACTCAATAAAATCCCTGGTGGCGTTAACCGGCGCACCGTTGGTGTACATATAAAGCGGCCGGGATACCGGGTATTTATCAGCAAGCACGGTTTCTTTGGTCGGCCTTACCCCTTCTACATCCAGGGCTTTTACTTCCTGATTAATATATCCTAACCCGACATAGCCGATCGCGCCCGGAGTGCGGCTGACTATGGAGCTGACTGCCTGGTTGGATGCCTGCATCAGAGCGTCCGGCCTGACCTTTTGCCCTCCAAGTACAAGGACCGAAAATGCCTCAAAGGTACCGCTGGAAGTATCGCGGGAAACTACAACGATCTTCTCGTCCTTGCCTCCGAGCTGCTTCCAGTTGGAAACATTACCCGTGTATATATCCGCCAGCTGTTTCTTTTTTAAACCGGCTACGGGATTAGCCGGATTCACGATCAAGGCGATCCCATCCATAGCAACAACGTGGGCTTTTGGGCTGACGCCGCCGGTAGCAGCTTTGTCCAATTCGCTGTCTTTAATTACCCGGGAGGAATCCGCGATATCGCAGGTCTTATCTATCAGAGAAGCTATTCCTACGCCAGAACCGCCCCCGCGCACGACAACTTCTACATCCGGATTCTGGCGCATGAAAAATTCCGCGGATACCTGGGCAATCGGCAGGACAGTAGTTGAACCCTCAATAATGATCTTACTCTTATCCTCTCCGTAAGGCCCGCCGGCATAACCGGTCAAAGCGCACCCAAAGATTAAACCCGCTGTTAGTACGGCTTGCAATATATTTTTCATTTTCTTCTCCTTGTTTTCAAAATATATACTATTACCATTTCAGGTTCCAGTCAACCTGTAATACCTGCTGCGGGACAAAGCTTCCAGAAGTCCCCGCAGACGCAGACCTGGAGAGCGCTTCTGCCCAATAATAGTCTATAACCAGGCTGGAATTCTTGCCTAACCCGTATTCAAGAACTGCCTCAACGCTCTTCATATTGGTTTTGCCGTTATAGCGGTCAGAATCCGGCAGGATATCCAGCCAGGCATCTCTTCCGAGCTTAGCAAAGAGGATCTTTGCCTGCCACTGTTTCCAGCCGCCGACTTTTTCCGAACCAAACTTGACCCCGGCATCAAAACCGCTTTTGCCCGTGTCAGGATCAGGGTTATAAATAAAATCCCCGAATATACCCAGATAGGGGATATATTTACCAAGCACAGGCACTCCGGCAAACGGATCCTTGATCCCCATTTCAGCGCTGGGGTTAAAAGAATTATAGTTATATTTATAGTTACCGCTGGTTGATGTCGCGCCGGTTGTAGAGTTGGTCCCGCTGCTATTAGTGAACCTGGGCCTGTCTTTTAAACCGGTGAAAAAATATCCGGCAACCGCGCCCTTAAAGTTTATCTTGTCCTGCCAGTTATACCTTATTCCTGGCTGAACCACGAACATTGTGCGGCCGGAATTACTCTCGCTATCTTGAGTTAAAGCGAAGACCTCCCCGTTCAAGAATAACCCCAGGTAAGGATTCAGATTGTAGTCTAACTGCGCGCTTACGCCTTCCGGATTCAGGTCGCCATCCCACAATAAATCGTTTGGCTGCCAGATAGGATTCTTGAATTTACCTCCGGTAAAGGTCAGCCAGGTAGTCGGCGAATACGAACCATAAGCGTAATCCAGAATAATGGATTTAAATGAGGCAGGGCCGTTAGAATCGGCAATCGTAGCGTTGGTGGAACGCGGGTTAGAGGTTGAACCGGTTGCCATACCTATTCCCACTTTCATCTGGTCGTTGATCTTTGTATCCAGGCCTAAACGCACCCTGATCTGGCCCTTGCTGTCGTCTTTTATGCCTTTTTGTTTGGTATAAGCATACCTCAAGCGGAAATCACCTTTCATCTTAACCTTCTGAAGCCATTCGGGAAGCAGGTCATATTTAGCCTGGGATATCTCCTTACGGATCTCTTCTTTGGTCTCCGCCTTGACCTGCTGAGCTTCGCCCGCAGTCAAAACTCCTTTTTCGACCAATTTTTGCAATAACAAATCTATTTCGCCGGCAAAAGAACTGCCGACTAAACATAGAACCGTAAATCCTGACGCCGCCAGCACTGCTAAAAACTTCTTCATTTTCTTCCTCCCTGCCTGCCGGTAGGCAGGCTTTAACTAGGTTGCTAGTTATTGTTTAAACATGATTTCCTAATGGTACGTAAAGTCATTTCTATCTGCCTCAGAGATTCATCTGCATAGCCAGAATCAATTTGTCCTTCTTCCTCTATACTCTCAAGGACATTGCGCAGCCGGCTAAGCTGGGAACGCAGATGGCTGGCTAGAAAATCACGGCGAATTGGAGACATGGCTTGCATCTTAATCTTCACCTCCTTTAGCTGGTCCGGCGCCAAGAATACGCCTGTTCAGCTCGTTGACTCTTGCTGATTCCTGGTCGATAATTTTATCCAGAACTTCTTTCGGTAGATCGGTCATCATTTTTAATATGCGCTTCATTTTTACTTTACCTGGATTATAAAACACCGGGGTTAAATCCGCTTCAAGCGAAAGTAAAATCTAAGTAAAATATCATTTCTGTTTAACTGTAAATTCCTTATCCCGCAGCGCCCTGATTTCCCTGACGGCATCCAGTAATATATTGACGCTAAACGGCTTGGCGAAATAACAATCCGCGCCCATAATATGCGCGTAGAGTTTATCCTGAAGAGTATGCTTTGCGCTTACCACGATGACGAAC
The DNA here is from genome assembly GCA_041651675.1 of Candidatus Omnitrophota bacterium. Lineage (GTDB taxonomy): Bacteria > Omnitrophota > Gorgyraeia > Gygaellales > Profunditerraquicolaceae > UBA6233. The sequence goes on from JBAZIT010000001.1 coordinate 10,806, forward strand.
GTCCCCGAAGGATTATTTTCGCTCTTTATCTCCCGGCAGATATCAAAGCCGTTGATACCCGGAAGCATTATGTCAACTATCGCTATATCAAAATATTCCTTTTTCAATCTTTCGACTGCGCCGCAACCGTCAAAAACCTGCTCCACCAGGAAACCTTCCTTACGCAAGTTATACGCAATGAGCGTGCTGATATCCTTATCATCTTCCACTATAATAATCTTAGCCTGGTTTTTCATCTGTTAGGCGTATTGTTGATAGAAATAATCCATTTCAATTATTTCATCGTCAATAATTTTCTTAATGTAGCGGGTCATCTTTAACCATATTTTTCGGATTTTTCTTTTCATGGCTAAAGTATAAAGGAAGGCTGTTAAGCGCGCTTCAAGGGTAAGTAAAATGCAGGTAAAGTTTTTGGGGGTTAAAACGGGACTCTATTTAGCGAGGGTAAACCAGAATTTTGAACCGATGCCTTCGGTGCTTTCTACTCCGACGGATCCGCCGTGCAGTTCTACGATATGCTTGACGATAGACAGGCCCAGGCCGGTCCCCCCGAGTTCGCGCGAGCGCGCTTTATCCACCCGGTAGAACCGTTCAAAAATACGCGGTATATCTTTGGCAGGAATGCCGATACCGGAATCTTCCACGCTGATCTTTATTTTACCGCCTGTCTCTTCGGCATAAATCCTGACCGAGCCTTTTTCCTTATTGAATTTTACGGCGTTATCCAGGAGATTAGTAAATACCTGTCTTATCCTGCCCTTATCCGCTTTCAGGCGGATATCCGGGGAAAGCTCATTTTCTATCGCAATGCCCTTCTTTTTTGCCAGGGAGCTGAACCAGGCGATGATCTCGTCCAATTCATGAGCCGGGCTGATCTCTTCCTTCGCCAGGACCATCTCTTTTGACTCCAAGCCCGATAATGCAAGCAGGTCATTGACTAAACTATCCAGCCGTTCTGCGTGGCCCTGGATTATCTTCAGGAAACTGCGGTTATTTTCCTTGTCCTCAAGGGCGCCCTCAAGGAGTGTCTCCACAAAACCTTTTATGGAAGTAAGCGGCGTCTTCAGCTCGTGGGATACATTAGCCACAAAATCGCGGCGGATATTTTCCAGCCTCCTTACCTCGCTTATATCATGGATGACCAAAAGGCATCCGTTTATCCGGTCTTTTTCAAATAAGGGCGAGGCATTGACCTGGAATACCTTCTGCACCGGATAGACCAGCGCAAGCTCGCTGGAAAAAAATCTTTTTTCCTCCAGGACTACCCGGATGATCTCCGCCATATCGGTATTGCGGATGACCTCCAAAAACGGCCTGCCTTTAGCCTTGCGGCTGGCAATACTGAAAATCTCTTCGATGGCCTGGTTAACTGAAACTATACCTCCGGATTTATCCGTAACGATTATACCTTCAACCATGTTCTGGAAAATAGTCTTAAGCTGCTGGTTTTGTGCTTCTATTTCCTTAATCTTGTTTTCCATATCCTGGGCCATCCTGTTCAACGTGGAAGCCAGCTCGCCGATCTCATCGCGTGAATCATAATATACCCTCTGGCTGAAATCGCCTTCCGCAAACCTGCGCGAGGCATTGATGATTTTATTCAGGGGCCTGGTTATACTGGTTATCAAGACATAGGCTAAAATAAGCGCTAAGCACAACGCCAAAAAGATATTCAGTACAATTGTTTTACGGATAGCAGACATCATGCTCTGGACATTGCCTACCGGTAAAGCTAACCGGATTATCCCGGCTATTCCCTCCTTAGCCCTGATCGGCAAAGCCACATACAACATGTCTATTTTGAGGGTCGCCGAATAGCGTATATTATCGCCGGTTAACCCCATTAAAGCTGTTTTTACTTCCGGGCGGCTAGCGTGGTTCTCTATATTTATAACTTCACCCCGGGATAAACCTGAATCAGCCAAAACTCTGCCCTGATTATCAATAATGGTAATCCGGGAATCATTCCTTAGGCTTAAGCCTTTAACCAGGGCTTCTAAATTGGCTGTATTTTCTTTTTTCAAGCTTTCCGGCGGGATCTGGTTTTCAATAAGCCGGGCCTGGGTGATAATTGAATTCTTCAAGTCTTGCAGCGAGTGATTTTCCAGCTGTTTATCCAGGAAAAATGCGGTAAATCCGAATGCGATAAGGATTATCGCTACATAAGAAAAAAGCAGCCGGTATTTAAAACTCTTATAGAACTGCACTAATCTTCCTCCCGGTCAAAACGATAACCGTAATTTTTAACGGTGATGATACGCCTGGCCTCGCCTTTTAATTTCTTGCGCAAAGTCCGGATGTGCACGTCTACGGTGCGCGTCTGGATCTCTATAGCGTGGTCAAAACCCCAGATATTGTCCAGGAGATAATCCCTGGAAAGGACCCTGCCTTTTGCCCCGATCAGGGTTTTCAACAGTTCAAACTCTTTCGCGGTAAGTTCAACGGGTTTATTTTTGACGCTGACGCTGATCTTGGCAAAATCTATAGCTAAGCCGCCTATTTTCAATAATTCCGGCAGCTTATCCTTCTCTTTCATCCGCCGCAGCACTGCCTTAATCCTGGCGATGAGTTCGCGGGGGCTAAAAGGCTTAGTCACATAATCATCAGCTCCTAATTCCAGCCCGATAATTTTATCCGTTTCCTGCGCTTTGGCAGTGAGCATAATAACGGGGATGTGCGCGGTTTTTCTCTCGGCCTTGAGCGCCTTACAAACGTCCAAACCGTTCAGGCCGGGAAGCATAAGGTCAAGAACAATAAGTTCGGGCTGGTGCCTGACTGCCGCATCCAGGGCATCATCTCCGTCATTAACGGAAAAAGGAGTAAACCCTTCTTTCTTCAGGTTATACTCCAGCATCTTCACTATGTCTTTTTCGTCTTCTACGATCAGGATTTTATCCATCATCCATTCTCCTGCCGCTCAATTATATCCGCGAGCTGACTGGTTCTGATAGTAATTATAGGCTGATAAGGCAATATCCGAAATAAGTTTTTTTGCGCTGCCGGCAGTCTTGCTTTTATGCCTGACCAGGACACAGATCAGGAAATCTCCCTTACGGGTATAAACTATGCCTACATCATGGCAGATCCGCCTCTCTAAACCGGTCTTGTGCGCGATGAATGCCCCGTCTTTAGGGAGTTTTTTAGGGATGCGGTCATTGATCTTCTGTTCGCCGAGCAGGATTAGGCACTGTTCGGATACTTCTTTATTCAAAAAATCTTTATGGTAAAGCTTTTCCAATAAAAAAGCCATGTCTCGGGCGGTCGTATAATTTTCCTGGCCCCTTCTCCTTTTACTGAAATCCATCATCTTACGCACTAGATTAGTATCTTTTAACCCCATCTTCTTAAAATACGCATTTAACGTATCAAAACCTAAATAGCTGATCAGGAGGTTAGTGGCGGAATTATCGCTCTGGGTGATCATAGGACTCAGCAGATCTTCCACCTGAAAGCGGCTCCCGGCAGGAAAATTCCCCAATACCTTTGAACCGGCTACCTTATCGCTGCCCTTAAGGGCCAGAACATCTTTAAAGCTTATCCTGCCTTCTTGAGCGGCGTAGAAATAAGATAACATAATGGGGATCTTGACTAAACTTGCCGCGGGAAGCGCAACTTCTTCGTTCTGGGTTATCTCCCAGCCCGTATCCAAGTCTTTAACCACTATACTCACGGTCCCTGGAAAATGCAGGGCCTTAGCCTTAAGTTTTTTCTCTAGGGCTAACCAGGCTGCTTTTCTTTTGGCTAATATTTTCCCTGCCTGATAGCTCTTGTATGCCTCATATGAAAAAAATATACCCGCGCTGAAAAAACAAAAAGCAATTATTAAAAGTATTATCTTCCTTCTCATGGCTGCGGCTGGGCCATGAGTTCACTGATCGTCACAAACCTGTAGCCTTTTTCTTCTAATTTTTTGACTAAGCGAGGGATAGTTTTGATTGTTTGGGTGCGATTTCCTCCCTCGGCGGTAAAGACCCCTCCGCTGTCATGGAAAAGAATAATATCCCCGGGTTGGATGCGTTTTAAAATATAGGAAGTGATCTGCTTGTCATGATAAGTTACCCAGTCTTTGGAATTTAACGACCATAGAACAATCTTATACCCCATCTCCTCAATCTTTTTCTTTTCCCTGGAGGAAAGCCAGGCCTTGGGAGGCCGGAAATACCGGGTATTCTGGCCGGTCACGGTTTTAATCGCCTTTTCCGCATCCTTAATTTCTTTTTCCAGTTCTTCCATCTTATAATAGATCAGGACATGGTGGTCATAGGTATGGTTTCCTATCTCATGGCCTTCGGCTAAAACCTGCCTGGCGATCTCCGGGTATCTTTCTACGTGGTTGCCCAGCATAAAGAAAGTCGCCTTGACCTGCGCTTTTTTGAGTTCATCCAATACCTGCGGGGTCCACTCCGGGCTGGGCCCGTCATCAAAGGTGAGGGCCACGACCTTATCCGCACGCTTGGCGCGGTAAAAAGTCCCTTTACGCACGAAGACTGCCTCATCAAAAAATAAAGAGAGGATAAAAAAACACACAGCTAAGATAATCAGGACAACAATTATTAAAACTACTTTCTTAAAGATTTTTTTTACCATAATTCTACCTTAATATTATCAAATTAAGCGCTCCGCCCATAATAATGCTGACAGCGATCATGATCAGGGTTGCTTTGAGCACATCCCAGACCCCTAATTCTTTCCAGAGGACGATGAAAGTAGCTATACAGGGAAAAGAAACCGCCAATAACGTTACCGCGATAAACAATTGCTTGACAGAAAGCCCCAGGGGCGTCAGCATGCCGGCAGCGACATCCTTTCTTAAAAAACCGATGGCCAGGGCAGCTACCGCTTCTTTAGGCAATCCGAACAGGCCGGTAACCAACGGCGCAAATATGCCGGTTACAAAATCAAACAACCTGAAATATAAAAGAATGTTGATTACTAAAACACCGGCCAGAACAACCGGCACTGCCTCGATCAAGAAGCCCTTAATGCGGAAAAAAAGCTTTTTGGCGAGTATATTCAACGGTGGAAACCTGTAAGGAGGGATTTCTAATAGAAATTCCGGGCTATATCCAGATAAGGAACGGTTCAGGATCATCCCTAATATCAAGATCAGAGAAAATAAAACCAGGTAAACTCCGGCCACATAGAATCCTCCGAATGTGCCCAACAGGCCGAAGATCATTGCCTGCAAAGGCACGCAGGGCACGCCTATGGAAATCAGCGTTGAAGCGATAAACCTTTCGCGCTTGGATTCCAGGACCCGCGTAGCTAAAATGCCCGGGACATTACACCCCAGACCCAGAAGTACCGGGATTATCGCATAACCATGCAGCCCTAACCGGTGTAAGAGATTGTCTAATAATATGGCCAGGCGCGGTAAATACCCTATGTCTTCCAGCAGGCTGAGGACAAAATAAAAGGATATAACATAAGGCAGAACCATCCCGAATTCAATGTAAGGAGCCGTAGTTAAAAGGCCCAGAGACTGTTTAAAATCGATCTTTCCGTTGATCAAATCGCCGATCAGCAAATGAAACCAAAAACCGTTCTCCTGCCAATGCGAAGTTAATTTTTCCAGGAGCGGCTGGAAAAAATTAAAGAACAACGGATCAGTTAGCTTGGTAATTATCCCCTCTCCGATAAAGCGCACAAATTTAAATGCGGCATAGATTACCCCTGCCGCCATGATCAAGCCGCTAACCGGGCGCACCGACACATCCTCTAAAATCTCCCTCAAGCTATGGTGCCGGTGTTCCAGGCGCTGCGCCTGCTCAATGATCCGGCCGATCTCTTTCCAGCGCTCTTCATGAGTAAGGACGCCTCTTGAAACAGGCACTGCTTCTTTTATTCTTTCGATCAATAATTTGATCCCTGAGCCGGTAATCGCACAGGTTGGAATAACTGGAATATGCAAGAATTCTTCTAATTTAGAAATGTCTATATGCACTCCCTTATGCCCGGCCTCGTCGCACATATTTAAGCAGGCGATCACCGGAAAACCTCCCTCGATCAGTTGTAAGGTAAGTAGCAGGTTTCTTTCCAGGTTGGTTGAATCCAGGATGTTGATTACGACAATCTCATCTTTAGCGTATTCTTTCAGCAGAGAGACTGCCACTTCCTCCGCGGAAGAGGTCGGTTCTAACGAATAGGTCCCCGGAAGGTCCACCACCTCTATCTTCTCCCGGCCTGTCTGCAAATACCCTTTGCTGATCTCTACGGTGGTTCCCGGATAATTTGAAGAAATAACCTGGACTCCGGTGAGGCGCGAAAATACCACGCTCTTGCCTACATTCGGATTTCCAATGAGATAAATCTTTTTTATCATACTGCCTCAACAATGATCTTTGCGGCTACGCCGTGCCCTAAGGCCAGGATGCTCCTGCCGGACTTGATCACCACCGGGCCCCTTAAGCCGATATGGCTGAGCTTAAGCAGCTCCCTTCCTTTATGCACGCCCATATTCATCAGCCGGTCCTGCAGATTCTGGCCGCCCAGGATCTCGATGACTTTGGCTTTATGGTTGGTTTTTATCTGGGCCAGGGATATTTTTTTCATGCTTTCCTTATTTTATATATTTTATGCGGAATAACCGGGACTTACAAGAGATTATTTACCTAATCTTTGGCGAGGTTCCCAAATCCGGCTGCGGATTGTATTCCCTTGGCGACTTCCGGGATAATGCCCTGCCTGGCATATATCGGGTGTATTTTTTCCCTGATCAGGGGGAGTTTCGCGGCAAAGATAACTGCACCTATGATACAACATAATCCTCCCAATAGCAAAGTATTCGGAGCGCCTATTGAGCTGGCCAGCCCTCCGGCCAATAAACTGCCGAAAGGCGCCATGCCCATAAAAGACATGGTATAAAAGCTCATTACCCTTCCGCGCTTATCTTCGTCGACAATCGTTTGCAAAAGCGTATTGCTCGCGGCCATCTGCACCATCATGCTAAAACCGCTGAATAATAATACTAACATGGAAACCCAGAGGACGCGGGAAAAAGAAAAAGCAATGATACTCAGGCCAAAAAGCCCGGCGGTTAAAGGAATGATCCTATCCAGGCCTAAGACAGTTTTTCTGGCGGCTAGATATATGGCTCCGGCTAACGCGCCCACTCCTCCCATGGCTACGAGAAAACCAAGGGTCTGCGCTCCTCCGCGGAAAATATCCCGGGCAAAAACCGGCATCAATACCTGATAAGGCATGGCCATCGGGCTGACCAAGGCCAATAACAGCAGGATTATCTTGATCGGAGAAAAGTTGTAGGCATAGCTCAGGCCATCCTTTAACTCCAAAAGTATATGCCTGGGCTGCAGCCTGGCCGGCTTGAGGCTGACTTTCATCGCTGACAGGGATAAGATGGCCGGGATGTAGCTGGCCGCGTTAAAAAGAAAACAAGGCCCTTCGCCGACCGTGGCGATCAGTATGCCGGCCAGGCAAGGCCCGATCAGCCGCGCCGCATTGACCATGGAAGAATTCAGGGCAATGGCATTACCCAGGTCTTCCCTGCCCTCGATCATCTCTACTGTGAAGGCCTGGCGTATCGGCATATCAAAAGCATTAATAATTCCCAGCAGGCAGCTCAAAACTATGATCTGCCAGACCCGGATATTCCCGCTCAAGACAAGCAGGGATAAAATCAATGCCTGGGCCAGGGAAAGGGCTTGGGTCGCAACTAACATGTTCCTGCGGTTATGCCTATCCGCAAATACCCCGGCAAACGGTGAGATTAAAAAGATGGGAATTTGTCCGGCAAACCCGACTATCCCCAACATAAGAGGAGAATTAGTCAATCGATAAGCCAGCCAGGCAACCGCTATCTGCTGCATCCAGGTTCCAATCAGGGAAACGCTTTGACCGACGAAAAACAGGCGGTAATTCCTGTGCCGGAACGCGCGTAATACAAGTTTAAGGTTGGTCAAAGTGTCGGGGTTATTTTTGACGGATTTCATTTTAAGGTTTATTCGTATCTTAAGGCTTCGATCGGGTCAAGCTTGGCAGCTTTTTGAGCAGGCCAGAGCCCGAAAACTATTCCCACAGCCAGCGAAAAAACAGTAGCCAGTACCACTGAAGATAAAGAAACCTTAACCGACCATTTTGCAAAAATGGTTATTAAGGCTGCTGCTCCTCCGCCAAGCATAATACCAACTAATCCTCCGATAAGCGACATTAATACTGCCTCGATCAGGAATTGGACCATAATATCTTTATTATTGGCGCCGATGGCCTTACGCAGACCGATCTCGCGGGTGCGCTCGGTAACCGAAACAAGCATAATATTCATAATGCCTATGCCGCCGACTAAAAGCGAAATAGCCGCGATCGCCCCCAATAATAAAGACATGGTCTGGGTAGTTGACGTAAGCGTCTTTTTGATATCGGACATATTGAAGATCTGAAATGAATCTTTTTGGTCATCGGTGATCAGACGGTGTTGTTTTATGATCAAATCACTTACCGCTTCCTGCGCCGCGTCGGTCAGATCAGCGCTCTTAGCTTCCACATAAATATGATCAATATATTCTTTGCCTAAAACCCGGTACATCGCGGTAGTCACCGGGATTACAACAGTATCATCCTGGTCGCGGAATCCTCCGGCGCCCTTAGCCGGTAAAATACCGATGACCTTGAAATTTATCAGGTTGATCTTGATGGTTTCGCCTATAGGATTATTCTCCCCGAAAAGTTCTTTCACTACGGTAGTGCCAAGCAGGACCACTTTACTGCGCATTCTTACTTCTTCCTCAGTAAAAAACCTCCCCACTTCCGGAACAGCTGAACGCATTTCGGCATAATCTACTCCCACGCCCTCTAACTGCGTATTCCAATTGGTATTGCCGTAAACCAGCTGGACTCTGGAGGATACTGAAGGAGTGGCCCTGCTGACCGAAGCGAGTTTTTTAACGGCCGCTATATCCTGAAATGTAAAACGGGTAGTTGTGGCCTCCATGGACACTCCGCCTGAACGCTGGGCTCCGTGCCTGACAATAAGCAGGTTGGAACCCAGGGAGGCCAGTTGTTTTTCAATGGATTCTTTAGCGCCCTGTCCGATAGCCAGCATAGCGATCACCGCGGCTACACCGATAAGTATCCCCAGGATAGATAAAAACGCGCGCATCTTATGGGAGAGCATGGCCGAAACAGCCTGGCGCAGATAATCCAAAAACTCCATGCCCCCTTTTATTCCCTTGTTGGATTCGGTCAATATATTTTTTATCAGGTTCTCCGGGATAGCCAAGACAGGAGCTTTTGCCGGCTCCCCAACGGTTTCATCGGAAATGATTTCTCCGTCGCGCATCTGGATGACTCTCCTGGCCTGGCCGGCGATCTCGGCCTCATGAGTAACCACAATTAAAGTCTTACCCATCTGGTTGAGTTTTTTCAATATGACCATTATCTCTTCCTTGCTCTTTGAATCAAGATTGCCTGTCGGCTCATCCGCAAATATTATCGGTGGGTTATTCACCAGGGATCTGGCAATCGCCACCCTTTGCTGCTGGCCTCCGGACATTTCATTCGGCCGGTGAGACATCCGGTCTTCTAAACCTACTTCCGTTATTTTTTCAACTGCCTGTTCTTTCATATGCCGTTTTCCCGCGTAGACAAGAGGAAGCTCAGCGTTTTCCAGGGCAGTCATTCTCGGCAGTAAATGAAACTGCTGAAAAACAAAGCCCACTAACTGATTCCTGACCAAAGCCAGTTCATGGTCGGTTAACCTGGTTACTTCTTCGCCTCCCAGAAAATATTCTCCGGAATCCGGCCTATCCAGCAGGCCCAAGACATGCATAAGGGTAGACTTGCCTGAACCCGAAGCACCCATAATCGCTACAAACTCTCCCGAAACGATCTTCAGGGACACTCCCCGCAAGGCTTCCACCTTAACCTCGCCCATCTGGTAAGTTTTAAATAAATTCCTGACTTCAATCATTGATATTATTTTTTAGCTGCGCTGCTTCTCTTCATGCTGGGCATGAACGGATTACTGCCTGAACCGGCAGCAGGAAAAACATATTTCTTGGTTGTAACGATGACCGTATCACCGGCAGTTAAGCCGGAAATGATCTCATAATTTTTGTCGTCGGTGATGCCTATTACTACTACCCGCTTAACCGGGTTATTGCTGCCGTTATTCTTCAGTAAAACATAGCTTTCATCTTTTTCCTTGCGCACTGCTTCTACCGGCAGGAGCAAAGCATTCTCCCTGCCTTCTACTTTAAAATCTATTGTCGCGTTCATCCCGGAACGGAAAAATTCCGGGGTTTCTTCAGGGACAAGGTCAACTTTATATATCGTAACATTATTGACGGTCTCTGATTCATAATATATATGTTCAACAGCCGCCTTTATTTTTGTATCCAGGTACGCATCCAGAGTAATAAGCGCGCCCTGCCCGAGCTTGATCTTTCCGATATCGGTTTCATCAACCTGGGCCCGGACGATCAGGTGGTCGGACAAAACAATCACGGCGTCGCTGGTAGTGACGGTCTGGCCGGGTTGGGTTGTAGCAACAATAACTTCTCCGTTAATCGGAGATAAGAGCGCTATAGGTTTATAAACATCTTCCCAATACTTTAACACTTTCTCTCCCTGGCCTTCGGCAGCGTCAAGCAAGGCAGCGCGCTCAGTGGAACTCATCATGCCTAAAACCTGTCCATCTTTTACCTGCTCTCCCTCCTTTACGGCAATACTTTCTATACGGCCGTTGACCGGAGGTTTGACCTCCAGCCGGTTCTTGGGATAGACTGTCCCGGTTGTAGAAATATATGTCTGGATCGCGCCGATAGAAGGCTTGGCCTCCTTTATAATTTCACTGCTTTGGCCCTGGCCTTTGAACTTTACCGCAATCAACGCAGCAACCGCCAATAAGACCAGGGTCACGAAAATAATCTTTGATTTATTTTTTCGCATATTCCAACACCTCTCCTTTCGCCTGAATCCAGTTTGCTTCAGCCAGCAAGGCATTTGCCTGGGCATTCAGATAACTCGTTTTTGCGCTGACCAGATTATCTTCAATAATCGTCCAGTTATCATAAGTAAGAAAACCGGTGGCGAACTCTACTTCGGCTATTTTAGAACGCTCGCTGGTAGCAATAAGGTTCTTATACTGGACGCCGACTGTCTCCAGGGCATCCTGCAGGGCTACCCAGGTATTCTCTAAGGCAACAACCAGGGTATCCTGCATACTTCTTTCATTTTCCTTAAGCTGATTTAAAAAAGCCTTGGCCTGGGATACCTGCGCGGTCCTTAACCCTCCTTCAAATATGGGCATCGAAAGCGTAAGACCGAGGTTCCACTGGTCGCCCTTGGGCAGCCACTTGGTCCCGTTCTTATTAGCTCCGGCAGACCCGGAAAGCGTAGGCGAAAAATTCGCGTAAGCAGACTTAAGGCTGAATTCCGCCGCATTTTTCTGGGCTACGAGCTGGAGCAGAGAAGGATGCTTTTTGGCTATAGCTTCCAGGTCCGGCTGGATCCTGGCGTCATCGCTGACCTGAAAATCCGCTTTGACGTTCATCGGGATAAAAGCTTTTCTGCCCATTTCTTTGGTTAATTGCCTCTGCGCCAGCAGAACATCTCTTTTGGCCTGCTCAAGCTGGAATAATGCCTGGGCTAAATTTGCCTCCGCAGTCAGGAGCGCGCCCCGATGCACCAGGCCGGACATATAACGCAAGGTAATCAGTTCGTAATTTTCTTTTCTCTTCTTCACGATATCCTCGGTAACCTTGATCATCTCCTGGGCCGTTAATAAATTAACGAATGCGGTGCGTAAATTCAACCGGACTTGAGTGGATGTAAACCTGTAGTTCTGCTGGGAAGCCTGGATAGTTTCTGAAGCAGCCTTTACGTCCTGGATGGTTTTGGTGCCGTCAAATATCAACTGCGTCGCGTTTACCCCGTAATTATAGGCATCAGCCGTAGTAGCGGGAGCGTTATCCGAAGCGCTCCTTCCGGTAGAAGCAGTCAGGCTGGCATCAACCTGAGGATAAAGGGTGCTGGCGGTAATTTTCTTAGCCGCCTCGGATTGTTTTACTTCTTCTACCGCCGCGATCAGGTCCGGATTGTTCTTCGCGGCCTCCTTAATACAATCCGGCCAGGAAAGTATCTCCTCGCTGAATCCTAAACTATGGAAAAAAAGTAAAAAAAATAACGTCAGATAATAAACTTTTATACGGCTTAGCATAATGGCTTTAGTGAATTTATCCATTCCTGTAATATAGATGCAGATTACTTGTTCTTGGCAGCGTTAAGCACCAGAAGCATCTTTTCTTGAAAAACATCCCGGCTGTTCTGGCCAGGCGTATCATCCAGGCTGCCTCCGCCTAAGACTGCATAAGCTTTCACTTCGTTAGCCAGCTTGGAAAATTGTATCAAAATAAGTTCTTTTTGCGCCCGATAAAGCGAACGCTGCGCATCCAGAACGCTTAGGTAGCTGTCAATCCCATTCGCATAGCGTATGCTTGAAAGCCGATAAACCTTCTGCGCGGAATCAACCATAGATTGCTGCACTGCTATTTGCTGATCCACTGTGCCTTGCACAGCCAAGACATCAGCCACCTCTTTAAAAGCTGTTTGAATAGCTTTTTCATACCGGGTGAGCGCGATTTTCCGGGTTGCCTCGCTCACTCTATAGGCAGCCCAGGTACCGGGATCAAAAATAGGCATCACGATCTGAGGCGAGTAGATCCAGGTCCCTTTGCCGGGAGAGAATAAACCGGTAAAGGAACTGCTTGCCGAACCGATTGCGGTAGTCAGCGAAATACTGGGGAAAAAAGCAGCCCGGGCTGCCCCGATATTAGCATAAGCGCCTTTTAATTCGTGTTCGGCAGCCAGAATATCTGGCCGCTTAAGGAGCACAGTGGAAGATAGGCCGGGAAAAATATCTTTAAATGGAGTAACGCCTGCCAGGTCAATAGGCAAAAGTCCTTCCGGGACAGGAGAGCCGGCTAAAAGATCTAACGCGTTTTTATACTGGGCCAATCGTTGTGTATAAAGGATTAAGTCTCCTTTGGCTGTATCCACCTGGGTTTGAGCCCGCTGCAGATCTATTTCATTTACCAGCGCCACCCTGTGTTGACGCAGGACCAGATTGTAAACAGTTTCCTGTGTTTCCAGGGTGGAACGGGCCAAATTCAGAGCTGCCTCATCCGCGGCAATAGCCAAATACGCCCGGACCACCTCCGAGATAAGCGCGACCTGCACGCTGCGCCGGGCCTCCTCTGTCCTCAAATATTCTTCCAGTGCCTGCTTGGTCAAACTGCGGATACGGCCAAAAAGATCGATCTCCCAGGCAGTAATCCCCAGATCAGCGGTATATTGTTCCACCACCTTAGGATATCCCGCAGTCAAAAAATCCGAAGAATAGCGCTGTTTGGTTAAGCCTCCCTGCGCATCAAGAACCGGGAACAAGGCAGCCTGTTGAACGCCATATAAGGCCCGCGTTTTTTCCACGTTTAAAACAGCTAACCGCAGGTCCCGATTATTTTCAAGGGCCAGCTGGATGATCTGCTGAAGCTTTGGGTCGGTAAAGAACTCCCGCCATTTGAGTTGCGGAGCATCTACAACATTGGCTGCCGGCTGCTCCTTCGGGTAAGCATTTCCTTTAGGCCACTGTTCAGGAACTGCCGGCCCCGGCCGGTTGTATTTCGGGGCCAGGGTGCAACCGCTTAAACAAACAATAATTCCTAAAATTAAAACGGGTATTTGCTTCATTTAATGTTTTTCCCCGGAATCAATAATATTCGGAGCAACAGTTACTGCCTGCGCCGGTGTCTGTTTCTTACGGCTGAAAAAACGGGTCACCAGGATAAAAAATAACGGGATGAAAATAAGATCAATGAAGGTAGCCGAAAGCATTCCGCCGACAACTGCCGTTCCAATGGCATTCTGGGCGCCTGCTCCTGCGCCGGTAGTTATGGCTAGCGGCAAGACACCGAAGAAAAAAGCCATAGAGGTCATGATAACCGGCCGGAAACGCGTTCTGACTGCTCCCAGAGTTGCCTCAACCAGTTTTTCTCCGTGTTCCAGGCGCTGCTGCGCGAACTGAATGATCAGGATGGCATTTTTAGTCGATAACCCTAAGGTAGTCAAGAACCCGATCTGGAAGTAAACGTCATTAGGCATACCACGTAAACTCGTTGCCAGCGTAGCTCCAAAAACACCCAGCGGCAGCATCAACAGATTAACAACCGGAATGCTCCAGCTTTCATATAACGCTGCTACGCATAAAAAAATGATCAAAATAGAAAAAGCGTAAAGCGGGCCTGTCTGCGCTCCGGCCTGGCGTTCCTGGTAAGAAAGCCCGGTCCAATCATACCCAAACTCCCGGGGAAGCTTGGCAGCAATCTGCTCCATAGCCTTCATTGCTTCTCCTGAGCTTTTTCCCTTAGCTGCCTCGCCAAGGATGTTAATAGAAGGAAAAGCATTGTAACGTTCTAATTTCGGAGATCCGAAAATCCAGTGGCCGGAGGCAAAAGAAGAATAAGGAACCATCTTTCCCTGGGAGTTGCGCACATAAAGATTCTTCAGGTCTTCGGGCAGCATACGGTAAGGAGCATCAGCCTGGATGTCTACATGCTTGATCCGGCCGTCTTTAATAAAATCATTCACATAGCTGCTGCCAAAAGCAGTAGAAATCGTACCCTGGATAGCAGCAATCGAAACACCCAGGCTCCCGGCCTTCTCCCAATCTATATCAATCTTATATTGAGCCACATCTTCCAGGCCGTTTGCCCGCACGCGGGTTAAGCGCGGGTCATTATACGCCATTTCCAGAAGCTTATTCCGGGCTTCCATCAGTTTTTCGTGCCCTGCGCCGCCGCGATCCTGCAGTTGGAAATCAAAACCTTTAGCGCTGCCTAATTCAATGATTGCCGGGGGAGAAAAAACAAAAACCAGCGCTTCTTTATAGGACATAAACTCCTTCATGGCCCGGTCGGCTATCGCGTCTGCCTTTAACTCCGCCTTTTTGCGCAGATCCCAGTCCTTAAGCTTGATAAAAGCCAAACCGGTATTTTGCCCGCGGCCAGCCTGGTTCATCCCGGAAGCAGTTAAAATAGATTCGACTGCTTCTTTTTCATTATCTATAAAATATTGCCTGACCTTTTCCATTACCGCTTCCGACTGTTCCAGGGTAGAACCCGAAGGTAAATTGCCCATAATAATTAAAACTCCCTGGTCCTCATCCGGCAGATAACCCGTAGGCATCCGGATAAGCAAAAATAACATTGCCGCCACGATTATAAAATAGGAAAAGATATAACGCGCGCTCTTATTAAAAGAATGGCCCACCAAACGCACATATAAGTCGCGGGCCCGGAAAAAATTCCGGTCAAACCAGCTAAAGAACGGCCGCAACAGCCAGATCCCTCCTTCGGCAGGCTGATGGCCTTTGGCTACCGGTTTCAGGAACGTCGCGCAGAGGACCGGAGTCAAGATTAAAGCTACAACTACCGAAAGGAGCATGGAAGCAATGATGGTGACGGAAAACTGGCGGTAAATAATACCGGTGGAACCTGCGAAAAACGCCATCGGGCCAAAGACCGCCGAGAGGACTAACCCGATACCGATCAGCGCTGGAGTGATCTGTTCCATGGATTTAGCAGCAGCCTCCCGCGGAGAGAGGCCTTCTTCCCGCATCAGGCGCTCTACGTTTTCGACTACGACAATCGCGTCATCTACGAGTAAACCGATAGCCAGGACCATGGCGAACATCGTCAACATGTTAACGGAAAAACCAAAGAACCCCAGCGCGGCGAAAGTCCCCAATAAAACTACGGGCACGGCAATCGTCGGGATAAGTGTCGCCCGTATATTCCCCATAAATACATACATAACCAGAAAAACCAGCACGATTGCCGCAACCAGGGTCTTAACTACCTCTTTGATGGCTACCCGGGTAAAAGGCGTAGTATCATAGGGATAATTTACTTTCATCCCTTGAGGAAAATAACGGCTTAACTCTTTCATCTTCGCTTTGATTGCATCTACCGTATTCAGCGAATTAGCCCCGGGTTCCTGGCGGATAGCCAGGGCTGCCGCTGGCTGGCCCTTATTGAAGTAAACCTTTATATCCGCCTGGTCGCTGCCTAATTCTGTGCGGCCCACATCTTTAATCCGGATGACCGAACCATCAGGATTGATGCGCACAGGGACATTGGAAAACTCCTCGGGAGTCTTAAGCAGGCTTTGCACTATAATGGAAGCATTCAAACGCTGGCCGCTTACTGCCGGAGCGCCTCCGAACTGGCCTCCGGAAACCTCAATATTGTAATTCTTTAACGCCTGGGCAACATCTTCCACGGTCAATCCGTAGCTGGTCAGCTTCTTGGGATCAAACCAGACACGCATAGCGTATTCGCTGCCCATACCCTCGGCTTCGCCGACTCCGGGCACGCGCGCCAGGACCGGCTGGATAACGCTGATCATATAATCGCGTAAATCAATTTCGTTCATGCTGCCGTCTTCGGAAACCAATCCCACAATTATAAGATAATTATGAGTAGACTTTTGCACTGAAACACCCCTACGTTGCACTGAATCCGGCAGGCGGGGCATAGCCAGTTGAAGCTTGTTTTGCACTTTAGACCAGGCAATATCCGGATCAGTCCCCGGGGCAAAGGTCAATTCAATAGCTGACATACCGGAGGAATCGCTTGAGCTGGACATATAGAGCATCCTGTCCAGTCCGGTCATTTGCTGCTCAATGATCTGGGTTACGCTATTCTCCACAGTCTCTGCCGAAGCACCGGTATAAAGAGAGCTTATGCGGATTGACGGCGGAGCAATAGGCGGATATTGCGCGACAGGCAGAGTATAAACAGCCAAACCACCTAAAACCATTATCATAATGGCAATTACCCAGGCAAAAACAGGGCGTTCAAGAAAGAATTTTGATAGCATAAAACCTCCGTTAACCCTTACCGCTGGAAACTGCAGCTACCCTGACCGAGCTGCCGGGCCTGACCCTTAGGCTGCCTTCTATAATGACCCGGTCGCCGGCCTGCAGGCCCGAAGAGACCAGCCATTTATCTGCGATAGCCCGATCAAGCGTCAGTATCCGCTGCTGCACTTTATTTTCAGCGTCCACGATTAAAGCGATGGCCTCGCCTTTCGGATTGCGAAAAACCCCCTGTTGGGGAACAAGAATGGACTGTTCATTAACACCTTCAATAATAACCGCCCGCACAAACATACCCGGCAAGAGAAAGCCCTGCGGGTTAGGAAAAATTACTCTCAGGATAACCGAGCCGGTTGTCGGGTCCACCGTAATGTCCTGGAACTGCAACGTCCCTTCTAAGGGATATACTGAGCCGTCATCCAAAATAAGTTTAACTTTATTCTGATTAGTATTATCCGGATTAAGCCGGCCATCCTCCAGGCTACGCCTCAGGCGCAGTAGTTCAGAGGTAGATTGGGGGATGTCCACATAGATGGGGTCTAACTGCTGAACAGTTGCCAGGGCTGTGGGTTGATACGCTGTCACAATGTCGCCGTCAGTTACGCTGGAAGTCCCGATGCGGCCGCTGACTGGCGAAACAACTTTAGTGTAGTTAAGATTGATCCGGGCAGTTTCGAGTTCTGCCTGGGCTTGCTTGAAAGCGGCATCCGCATCATCAAATTCCTGCTGGCTGACCGCTTTTTCAACCAGCGCTTCCTTATAGCGCTCAGCTCTCAACTGGAGAGCCGGCAGATTAGCTTTAGCTTTGTCAAACACTGCCTGAAACGGAGCAGGATCGATCTGATAAAGCACCTGGCCGGCCTTGACTTCCGAGCCCTCGGTAAACAAGCGTTTCTGAACCAGGCCGTTAACCTGGGGCCGGATCTCGGCAATAAGAAAAGCTGCTATCCGGCCGGGAAGCTCGGTCGTAATGACCAATCGCTCCGGACGCATCTGGACCACACTCACTTCCGGGTTCTGCGCTAACGGAGCGCTTTGCTTTGAACAACCGGCCGCTATCAATAACAAAAATGGAATAACCAAAAACCGGAAAACAGAATTTAATTTATTTTGCATTTTTTCTCCAGGCCAATAATAAAATTTAGCGTATTGATCATTTTTTCCTTCCTGCTCCGCTGAGGAATATATCCAGGATAAAATCTGCGGTATCCTCCAGCTGCCTCTTGTCTTTCAAGCTGTCTTTTAACCAGTCAAAAATAACTGTCATAAAGATAGCGCCGAGTATATCGGATATCTGCGCAGCGCTGAAATCATTCCGGATTATCTTCTGCTGCTGGCTGCTCTTGATCAACTCAATAACCAGCTCTTTGTTCTGCTGCATTGATGCGGAACGGGAGAGCTTACCTTCTTTTAAGATCTGGCCCTTAGTCCTCTCGGAAAAGAATATCCTGAAGAAATCCTGGTTCTTTTCAAAGTGGTTCAGGCTTTCCCGGATAAAGATGCGCAGCTTATCTTCAGCATCGGCTACCTGCGCCGTCTTATCTTTCAACACGGCCGTTAAATTGCGCATCTTTTCTTCAAGGAGAGAAAAATAAAGCATCTCCTTATCTTTAAAATACAGGTAGACCGTGCCGGTGGCATACTGGGCCTCATGGGCAATATCCTGCATGGTCGCCTCATGATACCCCTTTAAGGCGAAGACGCGTTCAGCCGCGGCCATAATATCGGCTTTGCGCAGCTGCTTATCTCTTTCTTTACGGGTCAGATTAGTCCGCATTTTGTTGTTTCCGATTGCTTCTTCAATTAATGAATTTGTATTCATATTAAAAATATACATTCATTTTTACCTTTTGTCAAGGGATTTTTAAAACAAAGGGGACGGTTCTATTTTTTATGAAGGGAGAATGAAAATAGAACCGTCCCCTTTTCTTACCTATATATTAACGCCTGACTATAAGCTTTATAACCTTTTAAGCAGACTTTGGGCTACTTTCCTTCCGGCAAGAAGCATTCCACCGAAAATCGGCCCCATACGCGGGCCTCCGAATACGGCATTGGCGCACATACCGCAGGCATAAAGCCCGGGGCATATTTCTTTAGAGTTTTTTACAATAGTATCCTCCCCTGCTTGCGCGTGCATGGACTGCTCTCCCATGGTTTTACCGGTTTTAGTATTCAGTTTTATGCCGGATTTACGCTCAACAATACGGGCAACTTCTGCCGGGTGGCCTGTGGCGTCAACTACGAATTTGGCCCGCATCGTTACCGGGTCAACATGCAGATTAGCCATTTCCACAGCAGTCCAGTTCAACACTAAACCGCAGACGCGGCCGGACCTGACCATAACATCTTCGGCGCTGATCAGGTTAAAAACTTTCAGTCCCGCATGCACAGCTTGGGAGCATATGGTTGAAACACTGTCTATGGAATCAGCCAGATAATAACCCTCCTCGTATCTCCTGGTCCTTACCCCGAATTCATTGAGGATACCTCTAGCTTCATCCTGGATCACTATTTCATTAAACATGATCCCTCCGCCCCACATGCCGCCCCCGACTGACAATTTCCGCTCAAAAAGGACTACTTTTTTCCCGGACTTAGCCAGATAATAACCGCAGACCATGCCGGCAGGCCCGGCGCCCACGATCGCCACATCTACATCCAGAGCATTGATTAATTTTTTCTGGTAAGCATCAATGATCGCCCGCGATATTTTGATCTCGTCCAATTGCATAATAGCTCCTTTCAATATACACCCAACAAAAAACCCCTATGCCAGGTGCATAAGGGTTACAACTCAGGCCTCCTTTCCCTCCGCTGGCATTATCCAGTCCGCCACAAGATGTGGCGGATCCGCCAAGAATTATGGCGGAATCAGGTTCATCGGGTAATCCGCTTACCGCGCGGAACTCTCAGGCTGCTTAACAGCCTCCCCATCTTAACTATTTATTGATTAAAACACAAAAAGCAGATTTTGTCAAGCCGGGTAACACAATCAGCTTAATTCTTTAAGGCAAGCGCTTAGGTCAATATTCTCAATCTTCTCTTCCACTAATGGCGGAATATTATTCAATCCGCTCCTATCTTCATAACTTTCCCCGTCTTGACGGTAGATCACTCCGGTAGGGATCTTATCTCCCCATTCCCCGGCTTTCTGAAAAGCAGCTGCTTTATCCCCGGGATTATAAGAGTTACTATCTATTTTATATACTCTCTGGCTATACCATTCATAGGTATTCTTCTTATTATAGGTCACGCAGGGCTGCAATACTTCGATTAAAGAAAAGCCTTTATGTTTTATCCCTTCGCCGATCAACCAGGCTAAATGATCAGAATCCTTAGAATAACCCCGGGACACAAATCCACAGCCCAACGTAATAGCCATTTCTAAAGCATGCATCGGCTCCAGGATCACGCCATTAGTCTGGACTTTAGTTTTATAGCCTAAATCCGTGGTCGGCGAAGCCTGGCCCTTAGTCAAACCGTAGATCTGGTTATTGTGGACGATAACAGTGATATCGAGATTACGCCGGATATTATGGATAAGATGATTGCCGCCCTCGCCATAACAATCTCCATCTCCAGTAGTAATAATTACCGTTAAGGAACGGTTAGCAATCTTTGCCCCTGCCGCTGCAGGTAGGGCCCTGCCGTGAAGACCGTTGAAACAGTTACATTTTATGTAATGCGGTAACTTCGCCGCCTGGCCTATACCTGAAACAAGTAAAATATCTTTCGGCTCTTTACCTAAAGTAACCAGGGCTTTCTTCAGGCTGTTAAGGATACCGAAATCTCCGCAACCCGGGCACCAGGTTATCTCGTCATTACTTTTAAAATCATTAATATTCATTAACCTTTCAACTCCTTTATCCGCTCCAGGAGATACTCCAGATCAAACGGCCTGCCGTCGTAGCGTAAGACCGAACAACTGACTTTAATGCCTGCCTCCCGCATCAGCAATTTGCCGAGCTGGCCTGCGGCATTATTCTCAACACTGATAATATTTTTCTTACCCTTTAACAGGAGGCTTAATTCTGTCACCGGAAAAGGCCATACCTGCGCTAAATGCACAAAACCAAGAGAACCATCAGCAAAAGTTTCGCAGGCCTCTTGCATTACCCCGTAAGTCGAGCCAAAACCCAGGAGTACGGTGTCTGCCTTCTCTAAATTAAATACAGTAGGTTTTTCAATCTCCTGGACCAGCCCGGCCATTTTTTTATAAAACCTTTTTTCAACCATTTTTACACGCAAGGCTGCGTCTTCAGTAATATGGCCTTCTTCAGTATGCTCATCGCTATCCGCGTAGACAACATCATTGATCCACCCGGGGACAGCCCGCGGGGATATGCCAGAAGGAGTTAAGACATACCTTTTATAGCCGCTTAGTTTTGCTGAATCCTCTTTTGAAATAATATACCTCTGTACCCCCACTTTATTTAAATCTAGCGGCTCGATGTTCCTTAATGAATCTGCCAGGTGCTGGTCAGTCATAATAAAAACCGGGATTTGATATTTTTCCGCCAGGTTAAACGCCTTTAAAGTCAGATAGAATGCTTCCTCTATTGTACCGGGTGAATAAACTGCCTTGGCAAATTCTCCATGCCCGGCGTGGATGACAAAATCCAGGTCTGCTTGCTCGGTCCGGGTAGGAAACCCGGTTGCCGGAGCCGGCCTTTGGGCTTCAACGATAACAATAGGCGTTTCAGTCATTCCGGAAAGGCTTACCCCTTCAACCATAAGCGCAAAACCGCCGCCTGAAGTCGCAGCCATTGAGCGGGCACCCGCAAAAGACGCTCCGATGATCATATTCACAGCCGCGATTTCATCTTCGGCCTGCTCTACTACGATATTAAATTTTCCGGAAAAACGGGAGATTGTATCCATAATGCTGGTTGACGGCGTCATGGGATAAGCGGAATAAAATTTGCATCCTGCCTTTATTGCACCAAGCGCGATCGCCTCGTTGGCGTTCATCAGTAACGTTTCTTTAGCCGGCCCAGGAACTTGCCTGAACTTTTCATCTTTAAAATTATTCTTCGCGAAGTCATAGCCTGCCCTGGCCGCAGAGACATTCTTTCCGCTTATTCCTTCTTCCTTGCCGGCAAAGGCCTCTTGGATTACTTCCTCAAGGCGCTCGAAACCTGCCCCGGTTAACCCGGCAATAACACCGCAACAGACAGTATTAATATATATATCGCTGCCTCCGCTATCCTGGGCCATCCGGTAGAAAGGAACATCAAAAAATATTTTTTCGTCATCAGCAATGCCGAATTTTGCCTTATCCAGGATTATAATGCCCCTCTCTGTAATTACGGCTCTATGTAAATCCACGCTCTTTTTATCCAGGGCAATAAGGATATCCGCTTTTGCCTTAAGCGCCTGCACCGGCTTATCGCAGATCCGCAATTGGAAAAAATTATTTCCTCCGCGCACCCGGGACATATAATCCTGATTGGCAAAAATATACCGGCCCAGTTTTTTAAACATAGCACAAAGGGCCGTTCCGATAGTCTGCGTGCCTTGTCCGGCTTCACCGGCTATCTTAATGGTAAGCTCGCCCATTACGCTTCCTTTTCTTCGAATTGACCGACCATTTTTTTATATTTTTCATGAATAAGCAGCCGGTCAAATTCCCAAAACCGGCACAACATGGCATCCTGCTCCTCTTTACTGAAATATTTCATCACCGGTATAAAAAACTGCTTGTCTTCCTTCTGGATGTGCGGCCTGTACAACCCGGTCAACTCTTCCAGGCCGGCAGATAATCTGTTCAATATTTCCGGACTGCACTGGCGGCAGCCCTCATCGGCATCCATACCCAGCTTAACCACCAGTTCCCTGGCAACCGCATGCTCCTGCTGCAATCTTTCGACCATCTCTTTGTCCGCAACGGAAAGCTCACGCTTTAAGAGTTCAGCAAAGAGGATATCTTCCTCCTTGCCATGATGCGTGCGGTCAGCATAAAAACCGAAAAAATCAATTGCCGCGCGGAGAAAAATTATATTCGTTCTGCCGGTATTACGTATATTTAAAGCTTCCTTCTCCAGCAAATTAACCATCCGCTCGATAAGCCGGTGTTCGATCATCAAAGGCCCTATCGGCAGTATCGCAACTTGAGTACTCATGGGATCTTCAGCTCTTTTCTGTTTGACAAAACAATTATATGCCCTGGGCCAAACTATCCTTGCTGGACAACGCGTTTTTTCATCTCTAAGGTATAAGGAAAAGCCCCCAGCCCCTTGATCTTCACCGGTATCCTTAAATCGTCGGCGCTTATCCAGATCTCGAATTTAGCGGGTTCACTGGTGAAATGGTAGGCCTTGAATTTACCGGCGGGAACAGTGATATCTTCTATTGAGGACAGCTTGACCGTATATTCTCCGGGCAAGGTTATTGCAAAAGAACTTCCGATTTTTAAATCCGCAGCCCCGCGCAGAGAAAAAGGCACGAGGATCGCGTTCTGAATGGGCCTTTTTCCTTTTACGGAATATTCTTCGGTCTTCTTATCACCTTTAAATTTAGTCAGCTTGAATGAGTTTTCACTGGGAAAATATTCTTCCGTAATATTCTCTTTATGGAACAAAAAAGTGATGTCCCTTTTGACTAAAAGCGGCAGGCTCAGGTCGCTTTCGCTGAAGATCACTTCTTTGTCTTTAAAGCCCGCGGCTTCAGTCCTGAAAACTATTAACCTCGCTTTTTTCCCGCGGAATTCCAAAGGCCCGAAATCCTGGTACTCGCAGCTTCCTACGGGTTTAATATCGTAAGAGATGGTTTCCCTGGCTTCCAGCGCAAAGCAGCGGCTGGAAAAATAAAAAATGCAGGAAAATAATCCTGCGCAAAAAACGATTGATTTAAATACCGCTTGCCTCTTTTTCATTGATTTATTATAAACATAATGTCCTGGCCTGGCAAGAATATTTTGATTAAAATAGCTGCCTTAAAACTCAACCCAAACTCCTGCGGAAGCGAAAAGCGCTAAAGGTGATCACCAAAATACCCATGATAATTAACGGAATAAGCTGTGGCCAGAGAACCTCGATCCCTACTCCCTTCAAGAACAAGCTCCGCACAATGACCATAAAATAACGCAAAGGATTAACCAGGGTAAACCACTGGATCCATTGCGGCATATTGGCTATCGGATAAGCAAACCCCGATAAGAGCATAGTCGGCATATAAAACAGGAAGACCGACATCATCGCCTCCTGCTGGGTTGAGGATATTGTAGAAATAAATAAACCTATCCCCAGAGTGGTAAATAAATACACGCAGGTAGACAAAAGCAGTAAAAGGAGATTGCCTCTTAAAGGTATATGAAACCAGAGGACTCCCAAGACGGTAATCAGGATGATCTGGACCAGCGCGATTATCGCAAACGGAAGGAGCTTGCCGACAATAAGGTCAAGCGGCTTTAAGGGACTGACAATCAACTGCTCCATTGTGCCGATCTCTTTTTCTTTGACTATCGCCATAGAGGTCAATAAAAGCGACATCATCGTCACAATGATGGCAATTACGCCCGGAAGATAATAATTCCTGGAGATAAGATTACCGTTAAACCAGGCCCGGTCCCTCAGATCTACCCTGGGGGAGCTGCCGGTTAAGCCGGCTGCGTCCAATTCCTGCCTTAGCAGGTCATACTGATAATCGCTTACGATCGTATTAGCATAACCCATAATGACCATTGCCGTATTCGAATCCGTACCGTCAAAAGCCAGTTGAATAGAAGCGTCCTTTCCGGCATTAAGGTCACGGCCAAAACCGCGGTCAATATGGATAACCACGCTGGCTAAGCCCTTATCCAGGATGAAATTTTGCTCCTTTTCGCTGAAGATATAATGCTCCGGGATAAAATACTTGGAATAGGTGAACCTGCGCAGAAGCTCACGGCTCTCCTTAGTGTTATCCCGGTCTAAAATAGCCGTCGGCACATAGTTTATGTCTTTATTCGCGGCATATCCAAAGACGAGAATCTGAACCAGCGGAGTAATAAAGATAACCGTTCTCATCCGCGGGTCGCGGAATATCTGCTTAAATTCCTTAATCAGGATCGCCTTAGCCCGTTCAAACATATTAAGCCACCTTCTTCTTGAATCTCCTCACCGCTATGCTAAACATTATCAGGGCAAACAAAAATAAAAAGATCGTCTCATCCCATAAAACATGCATTGTGCCGCCTTTTAGGAATAACTCCCTTAAGACAACGATATAATAGCGCGCCGGAACAAAATAAGTGATCGCCTGGACAAATTGAGGCATATTAAAAATCGGGTAGATAAACCCGGAAAGCAGCACAGTCGGCAGCATGGTAGTCAGGGTAGCCAGCTGGCTGGCCATTAATTGGGTCCGGGCAACTACCGAGATCAGTATCCCCTGCGATAAAGCTCCGGTCAGGAACAGCGAACTTAAGAAAATAAGCAGCGGATAGCTGCCCCGGAAAGGCACGCCAAACAAAACCCTGGCCATGATCACGCCTACTATAAGGTCAAAGAACCCGATGGTAAAATAAGGAATGAACTTGCCGATGACCAGTTCCGGAGCTTTTACGGGCGTAGAGATCAACTGCTCCATTGTCCCCCTCTCCCATTCGCGGGCTATGCAAATGGAAGTAAGCAGCCCGGCGATGATCATGATGATCATCGCAATAACCCCGGGAACAATGAACCAGGTGCTGGTCAGGCCCATATTAAACCAAACCCTTGAGCGGGCATCCACTGTCTGGGGCTTTTGCAGCCCCCGGGAGGCAAACGTACTGCTCAACAGGCTCACATTATAATTGGCAACTACTGTCCGCACATAATTCATGGCAATGGTGGCGGTATTTGCGTCGCTTCCATCTACAATGAGCTGCAGAGGCGCAGTCTTGCCGGATTCCAGATAATGAGAGAAATCCTTAGGTATGACCAGGGCCAGCATGGCCTCTCCCCCGTTGATCATATGCTCGATCTGGCGGTAGTTATCCGTATAGCCGATTATTTTAAAGTATTTGGAATTTTTGAAATTGAGCATAAAATCCCGGCTCAATTCGCTGGAAGCATCCTGATTCCAGACCAGGGTAGGGACTTTATCAATATCCAGGCTCAGCCCGTAGCCGAAAATCAGCAGCAGGAATATCGGGATGGCCAGGGCCAACCCCAGGGAGCGCGGGTCGCGTTTAATCTGGATAAATTCCTTCCAGGCTATGGATCTAATTCTTCTTAGGCTCTGTCCGGTCATATTCTTCTATTGAGGAAACAAAAACGTCTTCCAGGGAAGGAAGAATTTTATTCACGCTGGATTCCCCCGCGCCTGCTTGCTGCAGGAAATCCTTGATCGCGGGAATAGCTTTAGAGCTGTCATAGACAACAGCATGGATATTCGCTCCAAAGAGCGCGGCTTCTTTGACTCCTTCTATTTGAGCGATTTTTTCCAACCAGGCCTGGGCATCAGCCAGGGTAATCTCCAGAACCTCATTTTTCATCACATTAGTCTTCATCTCCTGCGGCGTACCCGCGGCGATGATCGTGCCGTGATAGATCAGGACCATGCGGTTACAATTTTCCGCTTCATCCATATAATGGGTAGTAACAAAAATAGTCACTCCCTGAGCAGCCAATCCTTTAATAATGCCCCAAAAATTAGCCCGGGTTATCGGATCAACTCCGGATGTCGGTTCATCAAGAAAAATGATCCTGGGTTTATGGATCAGCGCGCACCCCAGGGCCAGGCGCTGTTTCCAGCCGCCGGCTAAAGTGGCGGTCAGCTTATCTTCCATGCCTTCCAGCCCCGCAGTCCTCACAGTTGTCTCCAGGCGTTCTTTTTTATCCTTTTGCGGGATCTTGTATATACCGCTGTAAAAATTAATGTTCTCTTCTACGGTCAGGTCATTATAAAGAGAAAATTTCTGGGACATATAACCGATATTTTCTTTGATCTTATGCTGCTCCCTGATAATATCAAAACCACCCACTTCCCCTGAGCCGGAAGTAGGAGTAATGATCCCGCAGAGCATCCTGATAGTAGTGGATTTACCCGCGCCATTCGGCCCCAGGAATCCGAAGATCTCGCCCGCTTTAACCTCAAAGTTGATCCGGTTGACCGCGGTAAAATCCCCGAATTTCTTTTCTAAGGACTGGACGCTTACGGCAATATTATTCGGGCTGGTTTCTTTCATACTCTCCGATCACCTTAATAAACGCCTCTTCCAGGGTTTTAGTCTGGAATTCTTTTTTAGCCTTATCCGGAGAATCGCAGCGCAGGAGCTTACCCTTGTGCATCAGGCCGACCCGATGGCAGCGTTCAGCCTCATCCAGATAGCAAGTGGAGCAGAAGATAGTGACTTTTTCCTTAAGCAGGCCATAGAGTATGTTCCAAAAATCCCGGCGGGAAACCGGGTCAACGCCGTTAGTGGGCTCATCCAGGAATAAAACTCTCGGCGTATGTATGAGGGCGCAGGCTAAGCCTAATTTCTGCTTCATTCCTCCGGACAGCTTTCCCGCAAAACGCTGCTTAAAAGGCAGGAGCCCGGAAAAACCCAGCAGGCGCTCAATAGCCTCTGCGCGTTTATCCTTGGCTACCCCGTAAACATCGGCATAAAAGTTAATATTTTCCAGGACGCTTAATTCTTCATAAAGCCCGAAACGCTGGGACATATAAGCGATATGCTCTTTTAGCCCTTCGGCTTCTTTTACGGTATGCTTATTATAAACCCAGGCCTGGCCTTCCGTAGGATCCAGGATCCCGGTTAAAAGGCGCATAGTCGTAGTCTTTCCCGCTCCATCCGGGCCGACTAAACCGAAGATCTCGCCCTCCTGGACCTCAATGTTCAGGTGGTCTAAGGCTGTTAACTGCCCGAATTTACGGGTAAGGTTTTCGGTCTTTATGGTAACCATGGCCTGAATTTATTCGATCATTATGTATGCGTCCGCGGGCATCCCGGGTTTTAGATCCAGGCTGGAATTATCAACCCTGACCTTTATCCGGTAGACGTATTTTACTCTCTCTTCGCTGGTCTGGATATATTTAGGAGTGAACTCGGTCTGGCTGGAGATGAATGAAACCCGGCCGTTATATTTCTTTCCGCGATAGGAATCTGTTTCCACGTAAGCCTTTTGCCCTAATTTAACCTTGCCTAAATCCGTTTCATTTATGTAGGCAGTGACCCAGAGATCATCCAGATTCACGGCGGTAAAAACCGGAGAGCCCGGCTGCACGACCTCTCCGGGAAGAGCGCTTTTTACCAGCACATAACCGTCCAGCGGGCTGGCTAAGTCTGCCCAGCCTAATTTCGTATTAGCCAACTCTAAGGAGGCGGCCAACTGCTTAATATTAGCCGAATCAGTATCCATAGTAGTCTTGGCTGCATCGCGCTGCTGCACGGAAATCGCGCCGGCCTTAAGCAGATTTTCAGCCCGAAGATAGTCGTCATAATCCAGCTTATACTGGTATTCCGCCAGCTTAAGCGCTGCTTCTGCCTCAGCCTGGATCTTGCTCAACTCATCCTTATTGAGCCGGGCGACAATATCGCCTTTCTTAACCACCTTGCCCTCATCAGTCAAAAGCTCGATCACCTGGCCGGCTACCCGAAAAGAGATGCGTACATCATCCCCTTCAATATTGCCGGAAACTTTGATGATTTTGCTATTGGCTTTTGTCTCTTTTAATATAAAGACAACCGCCGTATAGGCCGCAATGGCCAGGATCAGCGCTATGAGAATGAATTTCTTGTTTTTTTTCATTTTTCCTCCCCGGGAAAACCGTTACCCATGATCCTATCCAGTCTTGCCTTAGCCATAATATAATCATATGTGCTTTCAGCAAGGTTCTTTTCTACATTCGCCAGAGAAACCTGGGCATCCAGCACATCCAGGTTTATGCCTACGCCGTTATCATAACGCACGTAAGATATCTTCAGGGCTTCTTTGGCATCCTCCAGGTTATCTTCCTGGGATTTTATGACTGCGGCTGCCTGCTTCAGGTCCAGGCAGGCCTGCCTTACATCCACGGCCACCTGATCAGCGGTATTATCCTTGCTGATCACCGCCTGCATATACTTGGCCCGGGCGCTGTCCACTTTCGCCTTGGTTGAGAATCCGTCAAATATCGCCAGGCGCACGGTAAAGCCTACATTCCAGTTATTATGCCTGCTGTTAAACATATTCCCCAGGTTATTGGATTGATAATAATACTGGGCGTTGGTTTCCAGCTGCGGAAGCCATCCGGCCCGGGCATACTTAATTGCCCATTTACTTATGTCTATGCCTAAGCCTTTTAAGATCATTTCCGGCTCATTCAGATAGGCGGTTTTCAAAAAATCCCCCTCCTTGATCTCGATCGGGCTATAAAGCAGCTTATCCTGGATGATTATCCCGTCGCTTACCTTTTGGCCGAGCAGCTTGTTCATCTCCGCGATGATCAGGTCTATCGCGTTCTGCGCGCTGATCAACTGCGGCTCTAAAAGCGAGACCTGCACCTTGGACTGTAAAACATCAAACCGGGAAGCAGTCCCCTGCTGGAATTTGCTTTTAACTTCTTCATAGTGGCTTTCAGCCTGGCCCACCAGGTCCTCGGCAATACGCTTTGTTTCGTAAGCCAGCAGCAGCCCGTAATAAAGCCGCTTAGTCTCCAGCTCTACATTCAGCCTGGTGGCGCGCAGGGTTTCTACCTGCGTCTTCAAGCCAAGTTGCGCCTGCCTGAGGGCGGCAATATTAGCTCCGCCGCTATAGACAGTGTCACTGACAGTTAAGCCCATAAGATTATTATTTTTATATCCGGTAAATACGCCGATGTCTTTTTTACCGCTGCTGGCGGTACTGGTAAGAACAGCGGCATTCCGCGTATAACCGGCATTAAAACCAACCTGCGGGAGAAATGCGCTTCTGGCGTTCAATATATCCGCATCTGCCA
Organism: Candidatus Omnitrophota bacterium; assembly: GCA_041651675.1. Classification (GTDB taxonomy): domain Bacteria; phylum Omnitrophota; class Gorgyraeia; order Gygaellales; family Profunditerraquicolaceae; genus UBA6233. The sequence goes on from JBAZIT010000001.1 coordinate 40,582, forward strand.
CATTCAGCGCATACTCCTGTATCCGGATATCTTTATTATTCTGGAAGGCGATCTTAAGCGTATCTTTCAGCGAAGTAAGGACCAGGGTTTGCGGCTTTTTTTCTTCGCAAAAACCGGCGGAATAGCTCAACAAGCAGCAGCCAAAAACAGCAGCCGCTAGCGCCAGCTTGGCTGACTTACGGACAATGCTTTTAAATTCCTGGTAAAAGGGGTAATTTTTGTTCAGGCTGAAGAACCTGGCGTTGGCCCGGTAATAGCTCTGCAGGACCCCCTCTTTTTGGAGATTGTAGAGGGTCCTTTGGAAGACGCCGGGCTTGGTTTTTAAGAGGCGGCCGAGCTCCTGGATATAATACTGCTCTTCGGGGTGGCCGTAAAAAAGCTTGAGGAGCTTGAGGGTATTCTTGGAGAACTGCCTCATCGCCCGCACCTAATATGTATTTTGCATATAAAAATATTCATTTGAATACAATTATATTCATTTTACATATGCTTGTCAAGATATTTTGTTTATGGTGTGCAGCTTTGCAGCTTGGTGCCATCTGCGCAAATACAATAATAGCAGGTGTTGCCAGGCAGTTTTTGGGCTAAGGATGTGCGTACGCCATAATTTTGGCATATCTGACCGCCCACGGCATTGTAATGCGTGTAGAGCCACGCTGAATTGGTTAGGTTATTAATGCTTACAATAGTATCACCATCAACAGCCGCTGCAATTGGCCAAATGTTATCTGCAGGGTAAACGCCGTGAATTGCATAATAAGATAGTAGTGCCCTCCGCATGGCATCCAGGTTAGCATACACTTGTGATTTTTGGGCTTTAGCTACATTAGCAAAATAGCGGGGTATAGCGACCAGGGCGAGGATACCGATAATTACTACGACAATGATAAGCTCAATTAAAGTAAAACCATGATCCCTGCCTGCCGGCAGGCAGTTTTTTTGTGATAGACTTTTTTTAAAAGGCGCGCTCATTAACATTTAGTTTATTCCCCCCTCCAGAATTGTCAAGGGGTTTTGGATAATCTTTGCTACAGGCATCAAAATACTTGAATTCTAGCCTTAAAAAAGTATAATGTGTTTAAGAGGAGGAATAAATGAAAAAATTATTGGTCAGTTGTGCGTTTTCCTTGGCAGTTCTCTTAGCTGCAAGCGGGCCTGCCTATTCTGCGGCTATGGATATCCAGGGCTTAGTGGATAATTTCTCTAAAGCCACTGACCTGCAAAGGGTGCAATTCTTAAAAGACAACCTCGGCAAAGAGATATCCTGCGCAGGAACAGTCAGCAATGTGGGAGAATACAATTTCTTTGATACGGTAAACGACCAGGGTAACACCTACTACCAGGTCAGCACAACCCAGCAGAAAACTAAAAATAAGGTTCCCTACCAGCTGATTTTCCTGTTTAAAGATAAAGATAAGGTAAAAGATATTGATAAGGGCCAGAGTATCCAGAAAGACGGCAAGATCATCCGGATAGTTGACGAGCGCCTGCAGATCGCGGTGTGGATCTTCTGCGGAGAACTAAGCGGGAACGATAAGGCTTTATTTAAACAGGATTAACTCTTCCCTGCCTGCGTACCTATAATTATTAAAATCCCGGATTATATATGCAAAATGCATATAGATATATCTACTTTGCATATATGGCTTTGACGCTCTTAAGCTCTCTAGGACGGCTTAAGTATTCCTCCCGACACGATCAGTTTTATCCCCTCTTCAACCGTCATCTCTAAAAACTTTACCTTGTTCTTAGGGACCAGGATAAAAAATCCGCTCCAGGGACTGGGCGTAGAGCCGATTAGAACATGCACCAGCTCCTGGCCAAGCTTTTCCTGGGCCTCCCGAAAGCCGTCATTAGTCATAAAACCTACGGACCATATTCCTTCTGACGGGTACTCTACCAGGACAACTTTCTTGAATGCGGGCTTCTCCTTGGTAAAAATAAAACCGACTATTTCTTTTATCGGGGGATAGAGCTGGCGGATGCCTGGAAGCTTTAAAAACCATCCCTCTAATACCGGCAGCACCCTTTTACTCAATAAATGCGAGACAATGAATCCTAGTATCAGGATCAGCAATATCCCCAGGATAATGCCGACCCCGGGAATAGAAAAACCCACTATTTCCCTTAAGTATTTATTGACCATTACCCCGAAAAGATTATCCAGAAATTTGAAAATAATAAAAAGAAGATAAAGAGTAATGAAAACCGGCAGGCCCACGAGTATCCCGGCGGCAAAATAGCGCTTTAATCTATTCATAGTTATCGCCTCGCTTTTGCGTTTTTAACTGTTTTCCACAGCTCCATCGCCCATAAAGGCAGCGAGGAGATCCCGATCACCAGGACCCAATCAAATAAGCCCAACGCTTCAGTCTTGAACACCTTCTGCAGGAAGGGCAAATATACTACCCCCATCTGCAGGATAAAGGAAATACCGGTAGCATAAAGCAGCTGCTTATTGGTAAATATACCTATTTTAAATATGGATACGGACATACTCCGGCAATTAAAAGCATGGAACAACTGGCTGCAGGCCAGCACCACAAACGCCGCGGTCCTGGCCCGGCCTATCCCTTCTTTTTCAATAAATAAAACAAAGATAAAAGCGAACAAACTGCAGAAAGCGATAAACGCTCCCTGGGCCAGCATGGATAAAGCCCTGTCTTTGGTCACCACTGCTTCGTTGGGCTTACGCGGAGGCCGCTGCATAATGTGCGGATCAACCGGGTCAATCCCTAAAGCCAACGCCGGCAGTCCATCGGTTACCAGGTTGACCCAGAGGATATGGATCGGTAACAAGGGTATGGGCAGGCCGACTAACGAAGAAACGAACATCACTAATATTTCTCCGGCATTACAGGAAAGAAGGTAATGGATGAACTTTCTTATATTATCGTAGATCCCTCTTCCTTCTTCCACGGCCGATACTATCGAAGCGAAATTATCATCGGTCACTACCATATCCGAAACTTCTTTGGTTACATCTGTTCCGGTGATGCCCATGGCCACGCCGATGTCGGCTTCTTTTACTGCCGGCGCGTCATTTACGCCGTCGCCGGTCATGGCCACGATATCCCCGCGCCTGCGCCAGGCCCGAACCACCCGTAATTTATGCTCCGGAGATACTCGGGCATAAACCGAGATCCGCTCTACTTTGCCGTACAACTCGTCGTCACTAAGCTTATCCAATTCCTCTCCGCTAAGGGCCAGGGAATGCTCGTCGAAAAATCCCAGTTCCCGCGCAATGGCTACCGCCGTATTTTTATGGTCCCCGGTGATCATCACTGTTTTTATACCGGCGGCCTTGCATTCCTGGATAGCCTGCTTAACTTCTTCCCGGGGAGGGTCGATCATCGCAACCAGGCCGATAAAGGTAAGCTCTTTTTCGATAGTTCCCGGTTCATACTTATCCTGCTTAGCCTCTAATCTCCTGTAGGCGACGCCTAAAACACGCATTGCCTGGCTGGCTAAACCGTCATTCGCCTTTTGAATAGCCTCTCTGTCTTCAACAGTCAATCCCCGGACAGCGCCGTTTTCTTCAATATTCCTACAGCGGTCGATCAATATATCGGGCGCCCCCTTGACAAAAGCAACCAGCCCGGCATCAGAATTACGGATTATCGTCATTATCTTGCGTTCGGAATCAAACGGTATTTCATCAACAAAAGGAAACTCCTGCTCCAATTTCTCCTTCCAGATATCCGCTTTGGCGGCGGCAGTTAAAAGAGCCCCTTCAGTGGGGTCGCCGATTATCTTATAAGCGGCGTTCTCTTTGACCAACTGGGCAGCGTTACATAATACGGCGCAGCGTAATGTTTTATCTAATTCCGAATAAGCGCGCGGATCGATCCGGTTCTTATCCAGAGTAAACTCGCCTTGCGGGGCATAACCGATCCCGCTGACCGCAAACAGCCTGGCTCCGCTAAATAACTTTTGCACCGTCATCTCGTTCTTAGTCAGGGTCCCGGTCTTATCCGAGCAGATAACTGTCGCGCAACCCAATGTTTCTACCGATGGAAGCTTACGGATAAGCGCGTGGCGCTTGACCATCCGATGGACTCCCAGAGCTAAAGCGATAGTGACTACCGCAGGCAAGCCTTCGGGAATAGCGGCAACTGCCAGGCTCACCGCAGTCAAAAATATATCGACGATCCTTCCTCCGCGCAGCCATTCCAGCAGGAATACCAAGCCTACCAATATAAAACACAGGTAGACGATCCATTTACCGAATTGCTCTAATTTCTTCTGTAAAGGCGTGGACTCATGCCGAATATCCTGCACCATACCGGCGATCTTGCCCAGCTCTGTCTGCATAGCGGTATCCACAACTAAAGCCCGGGCTTTCCCTGAAGCGACGGAAGTCCCCAGATAAACCATATTTGCCCGGTCAGCCAGCGGAACTTCTTTTTCGCCTAAAGCCCGGATAGTTTTGGCAACCGGCGTAGATTCTCCGGTAAGGCTAGCCTCCTGAACGGCTAAATTGGATGTGCTCCAGACAAGGCGGCTGTCGGCAGGAATACTATCGCCTGCTTCTAACTCGATCAGGTCGCCGGGAACCAGCTCAAAAGAAGGGATGATGCTGTGCTTACCTTCGCGGATAACTTTTGAGGAAGGACTGGCTAATTTCTTTAAAGCAGCTAAGGATTTTTCCGCCCGGTATTCCTGGATAAACCCCAGGACGGCGTTCAATATAACGATCGCGATGATCGCCAGGGCATCTACCCACTCCTGCAGGAACCCGGAAACTAAGGCCGCCCCGATCAAGACCCAGATCATAAAATCCTTGAACTGGCCCAGGAAAATATCCAAAGGCGTAATGCCTTTTTTCGCTGAAAGCTGGTTCAGGCCGAACTGCTCCAGGCGCTGTTTAGACTCAGCCAGGCTCAAGCCGGATTCCAGGCTCGTATTTAAAGCCTGGCTAGCCTGTTCTACGGATAAATTATAAAATTTGTTTTCGCTCATTTTAAAATTTAGAAACAGAATATAAGGATATTGGCGAAGAAATACAGGACAGCGACAATCAGCTCTTTCGGGTTACCTGAATGCGCCATCCTCAATAACCCGGCTGCCATAAGCAGGAGTGAGCCGAGCACCGCCGCGATCTGGTACAGTTGAAATTTCATTTATTCTCCTATTTTAGGCCTGGGCCTTTTCTACGTCCGATTCTCGTAATAACCTATGGTACTCCTGTAACGACTTAGGCTCGCTCTGCTTTTTCCTGACCGCATCGATCCCATCTACCGTTGCCCGGGCAGCGGACATCGTCGTCACATAAGGAATTTTATACTGGATGGCCAGCATGCGTATATAGCTGTCATCATAGACACTCATCCTGCCTACAGGGGTGTTGATAATCAGGTTGATCTCCCTGTTCTTGATAGCATCGGCGATATTCGGCCTTCCCTCGTGCAGCTTCTTGACCAAAAGCGCATCCACTCCTTTTTCCTTTAAGAAACGCTGCGTATTCTCCGTAGCCGTAAGCTTAAAGCCCAATTGCGCTAACTTTAAGGCGATCGGCAGAAGCTCCGGCTTATCCTTATCAGTCACTGTCACCAGCACATTGCCTTCTGTCGGCAGTTTTGTCCCGGCAGATTCCTGGGCTTTGAAAAAAGCCAGGCCAAAATCCTGGTCAATGCCCATTACTTCTCCGGTCGCGCGCATCTCCGGCCCTAATACCGGATCCACTTCCGGGAACATATTAAAAGGAAAGACCGCTTCTTTTACCGAGACATACGGAAGCTTACGATGGATAAGCTCCGGAAAATCGCTTAATTTTTTCCCGAGCATTAGAAGAGTAGCAATGCGCGCCAGCGGTATGCCGACGGTCTTGGCAACCAAGGGTACGGTGCGGGAGGCGCGCGGATTTGCCTCCAAGATATAAACCTGATCGTCGCAAATCGCAAACTGTATATTAATTAACCCGGCTACCTTCAATTCCTGAGCGATTTTTTTGGTCCATTCATCGATTATTCTTAAATGTTCCGGTTTTAATGTACGGGAAGGGATTGTGCAGGCAGAATCTCCGGAATGTATGCCGGCATGCTCAATATGTTCCATTACCGCCGCCACAAAAGTATCCTGGCCGTCACAAAGCGCGTCTACTTCGCATTCCACGGCTTTTTCCAGGAAGCGGTCAATAAGCATGGGGTATTCCGGGCTGACCTGGATCGCCTCTTTAGCGTATTTAATTAACATTGCCTCATTGTAGATCACTTCCATGCCCCGTCCGCCTAAAACAAAAGAAGGCCTGACCATTACCGGATAACCGATACGTTTGGCGATCTCCACGGCTTCTTCAATAGAAAAGGCCGTAGCTCCTTCGGTCTGGCGGATACCCAGTGCGATCATTTTTTGCCTGAAAAGCTCCCGGTCCTCGGCAAAAGCAATGCTCTTCGTACTTGTGCCAAGGATCTTGACCCCGTTCTGTTCAAGCTCAGCAGCAATATTTAAAGGAGTCTGGCCGCCGAACTGCACGATCGCGCCAACCGGTTTTTCTTTTTCCCAGATGGTTAAAACATCTTCTACGGTCAGCGGTTCAAAGTAAAGTTTATCAGAAGTATCATAATCCGTAGAAACTGTTTCCGGGTTACAGTTGATCATAATGGACTCGAATCCTTCATCGCGCAAGGCAAAAGCCGCATGCACGCAGGTATAATCAAATTCTATACCCTGGCCGATACGGTTAGGCCCGCCGCCCAAAATAAGCACTTTCTTTTTAGCGGAAACCGGGACCAGGTCTTTACCCGGAGTATAAGTAGAATAATAATAGGCAGCATCTTTTACCCCGCTTACCGGCACCGGCTCAAAACGCGCATTCCCCGCGACTCTTTTCCGGCGTAAGCGCACCTCAGCTTCTTGCAGGTTAAATATCTTGGCCAGGTATTTATCGCTGAATCCCCATTCTTTTGCCTTTTTCAGCTCGGCGTCGGATAATTTTAGCCAGCCAGCCTTAAGCATTTTTTCCTCAAATTCAACCAGCTCTTGCATCTCCTTAATGAACCACTCGCCTATATGAGTTATGGCGTTTAGCTCATCTACCCTCATCCCTTTACGCAAAGCCTCATACATCAGGAAGGCCCGCTGGCTGGTTGGATAGGCAAGCTTAAGCTTTAAGTCTTCTAAGGGCAGGGTATTAAAATCCCCGGCAAATCCCAGGCCATATCTTCCTATTTCCAGCGAACGGATGGACTTTTGAAAAGCCTCTTTGAAAGTCTTGGCGATGCTCATTACTTCGCCCACTGCTTTCATCTGCGTGCCCAGTACATCTTTAGCCTGGCGGAATTTTTCAAATGCCCAGCGGGCAAATTTAATTACCACATAATCTCCCCACGGTTCATACTTTTCCAGCGTCCCCTTTCTCCAGTAAGGGATCTCATCCAGGTTAAGCCCTGCCGCTAATTTAGTGGAGACCCGCGCAATAGGAAAACCCGTAGCCTTAGAAGCCAGGGCTGAAGAACGCGAGGTGCGGGGATTAATTTCAATAGCGACCAGCCGGTCGTCTTTTAAATTATGCGCAAATTGAATATTGGTGCCACCTACGACTCCGATCGCATCTACTATATTATAGGAGAGTTCCTGCATCCTCTTCTGCAGCTTTTCCGGAACAGTCAGCATAGGCGCAACGCAAAAACTATCTCCCGTATGCACACCCATCGCGTCGATATTCTCGATAAAACAGACGGTGATCTTCTGATTTTTTTCATCCCGGACCACTTCCAGCTCAAGCTCTTCCCACCCGATAACCGCTTCTTCAATCAGCACCTGATGGATAAGGCTGGCATTCAACCCACGGCTGGTTAATGTCTTCAAATCTTCATCATTGTAGGCAATCCCTCCGCCTGTTCCGCCCAGTGTATACGCGGGCCGGACTACTACGGGATAATTTAATTTCCCGGCGACTTTTTGCGCCTCTTCAATGGAAAGGCAGATTTCCGAACGCGGCACAGGGATCCCGAGCTTCTTCATCGTATCCTTAAATGCCTCCCGGTCTTCTCCGCGCTCTATCGCGTCAGCTTTAACGCCGATGATCTTTACTTTATATTTATCCAACACTCCGGCTTTATGCAAGGCCGAAGCCAGGTTTAACCCGGTCTGGCCTCCCAGATTCGGTAAAAGCGCGTCGGGCTTTTCCCTGGAAATAACCCTGGCCAGGCTCTCCACCGTCAGCGGCTCAATATAGGTGCGGTCAGCCATTCCCGGGTCAGTCATAATAGTAGCGGGATTGGAGTTCACCAGGACAATCTCATAGCCTTCCTCGCGCAGCGCTTTACAGGCCTGGGTCCCGGAATAATCAAATTCACAGGCTTGGCCTATAATTATCGGCCCGGAACCGATGATCAGAATTTTTTTAATGTCTTTTCGTCTTGGCATGTTTTAACCTTTCTTAAAAAAATAAGCAACCCCCCTATCTTCCGAGAGTTGCTTAAAAAACCTTCGACTTTGTTTTACTGCCGAATCCATTTCACTACGCCCTTGTAGCAGTTTTAAATTATTTTTAGTATTGTATTAGGATTGGCGGCGCAAGTCAAGATTAATTTAGCGGTAGAATTTCTTATTTCCGCCTCTTGCGTGGTTGAATTTATTCCGGTTGCCATTGTGGCGTTGTTTCGGCTTAGCCTGGAAAGCGCCTCCCCGGGATTCAACAAATTGCTCATGCGGAATTTCAGGATGCTTGGATATAGGAAGAGTGGAACGGATGATCTTTTCTATATCGCGGACATCCCGGCTCTGGTCAGGCGTGGCAAAAGAGACCGCATGCCCCTGCTTTCCGGCCCGGGCTGTGCGGCCGATACGGTGCACATAATTCTCCGCGTCCTCCGGAAGGTCGAAATTCACCACTAACTCTATCCCGGTCACGTCAATGCCCCTGGCGGCAATATCCGTAGCCACAAGCACCTTATACCTTCCGGATTTAAAACCATCTAAGGCTTCTCTTCTCTGGCTCAGGGAGCGATTAGAATGAATTTCAGAAGCGCTATAGCCCATATCTTTGATTGAGCGCGTGATCTTTCTGGCGTTAAACTTGGTGCGGGAGAATAAAAGGACCGCGCCTTTATATTGGGCCAGCAGCTTGCTCAAAAGGCGCAGCTTAGCTTCTTTTTTAACGATAAATAATTCCTGGGTAACATGCTCTGCGGTTGTTCCGGAAGGAGCGATCTCTACGGAAATAGGGAGTTTCATATACCTGGAGGCTATCTCCATAATCTCTTTGGGGATAGTCGCCGAAAATAACATAGTCTGCCGCGCCGCCGGCAAAAAACGCAAGATCTTATTGATCTGCGGAGCAAACCCCATATCCAGCATGCGGTCGGCCTCATCCAGCACAAGCATCACTACCTGTTCCGGAAGAAAATTCCATTGCCCCATATGGT
>JBAZIT010000002.1:0-33353 GCA_041651675.1 Candidatus Omnitrophota bacterium
GAAACTATCTCCGGTATGCACGCCCATGGCATCAATATTTTCAATAAAACAGACGGTAATCTTCTGGTTCTTTTCATCGCGCACTACTTCCAATTCCAGCTCTTCCCATCCGATGACCGCTTCTTCAATCAATACCTGGTGAATGAGGCTGGCGTTCAACCCGCGGCTGGTTAATACCCGCAGGTCTTCATTATTGTAAGCGATTCCTCCGCCGGTGCCTCCCAGCGTATAGGCAGGCCGCACGACTACGGGGAAATTTAATTTCTCCGCGACTTTCTGCGCTTCTTCAACCGAAAGGCAAACTTCAGAAAGCGGCACAGGGATCCCCAGCTTCTTCATCGTATCCTTAAATGCCTCGCGGTCTTCTCCCCGTTCAATCGCCTCAGCCTTAACGCCGATAATCTTTACCTTATACTGATCCAATACTCCTGCCTTATGCAAAGCCGAAGCCAGATTTAAACCGGTTTGACCGCCTAAATTCGGCAAAAGAGCATCGGGCCTTTCCCGGGCAATAACCCTGGCCAGGCTTTCAACCGTAAGCGGCTCGATATAGGTGCGCTCGGCTGTCCCTGGATCAGTCATAATGGTCGCGGGATTTGAGTTGACTAAAACGATTTCATAACCTTCCTCGCGCAGCGCTTTACAAGCCTGTGTCCCGGAATAATCAAACTCGCAGGCTTGTCCTATAATTATGGGCCCGCTCCCGATGATCAGAATTTTTTTAATGTCTTTTCGCCTTGGCATATTTTAACCTTTCTTAAAAAAATAAGCACCCCTCTTCTTTTTTAGAGAGTTGCTTAAGAGAAAAAACGACTTTGTTTTACTCCCGAACCCATTACACTACGCCCTTGTAGCAGTTTTAAATTATTTGTAGTATTGTATTAGGATTGGCTGCGCAAGTCAAGATTAATTTAGCGATAATCCCCCTCTATAGGTAGTACCGAGTTTTGGACATTTCAATTGGTAAAGCCATTACAGCCCTAATTCCCGGCGCAGGTATCTTTCATTCACCGGGCCGAAGTCTTCGGCTTCATCCGGGTTATTCATCAGAGAGGCAATGGTTGGACGGAAATATTTCTTGTTCCCGCAGCAGCCGTTAAAATAACCTACTCTTTCGCCTTTGGCGGTTAAGTCTCCCCAGAGTCTTTGCGCTTCTTCTTTGGTAAAAGCGCAATTAGGCGGCCCAGGTAAACAAAGCGCTGCTTCGCCCTGCGGACTCTCATCGCGCAGGCCTAAAGAATGGCCTAATTCATGCAGGAAGCCCTTGCTCAAGCTATCCTTATCTTTATACCTGTTCCTCCCTATGATTATTAAAGACAGCTTATCTATGGAAGAAAGCTCGGAGCAAGAGACAGAGCCTTGCGCGTCAAGGATAATTAGCTTGTAGGTGGCTTTAAGTTTAGAGGAAAGACTGCTGATAAAATCCTTGCGCACCCTGATAGGCGGGAAATCCTGGGATGGCTTAAAAACTACGCCTGCCTCTTCTTTTGAGAGATTGATATAGTAAAATGAGATATTGTTTAACTCATTAAACGGCTTGACCTTCCTTAAGCTCCCGATAAGAGCTTGGACATCTTCCTGGAAAGTTTTCTTGTCAGGATAATTTAAAGGGCAGAAGACTAGGGTAAGCCGGGTATTTGCTTTAAGGGCAAACTCGCCTGCATAAGGCTTAATATCATAGGCGCTGACTCTAGAATAAAGCAAAAGAATAAGAAAGAAAAAACCGCCTATCTCTAGGCGCCTTATGCTTTTGCGCATACCCTGATCCATCCTCCCAGCATCCTGCCTATCTCATCTATCTTTTTACAGATGATGCCGTATTTATTTATACTTATCAAATAAAAATCATTGGCCAGCCGGATAAATATCCGCAATTTTTCCAACTCCACACTTGCTTTTTTTAGATGCGGCCCTTTTATGCTTTCTTCATTGGCAGTAATGATATACTCTAAAACCCGTAAAAGAGTATCATAAATCCTCTTGCCTAAAACCGGCTTTTCGGATTTGGGAAATCCGGCTATCTCCCTATGCAGGTATTGTATTAAATCATAGGTTTTAGCGAATATCTTTAAATCGGCTAACATAATCTTGCTCCGGATAAAAATAGCGCCGGCAGGTAGTTTTCATCGTTAAAGATTACTATCTATCTGCCGGCTGTTTTTTATTCGGCCCTCAATTTCAGGGCGCAGGAATAAGTTTGTAGTTCTCTTTAGCGCGCGGTCTGCATCTCCTTAAAGACACAGAATATCTGGCGCCTAGAGAAAAATAGAGAACTGCTTGCAGCAAAGACAACCCTCGCCGATATTGTTGCTGTTCCATCCGCTGTTGCAGCCTCCGCCCGGCGGTCGGAAGAAGTTGTTGTTGTCGTTGTTGTTGCAGTTGCCCCAGGAACCGAGAGGACAACCTTGTTATAACCTATCCCTTACAACAGGCATCAATACGAAATCCCTGAAAATCTTCTTTCTCAATCTATATGTATCTCCCTGCCTGGCATGCGCTATCCATCCTTTTATAAAACTGCTGATCCGGCTTAGCGCTATTTCTTTTCTTACGAACCGCTCTTTCATATTCTTGAGCCTGCGCGCAAATCTTTTCGCATTCTCTTTTCGCAGTAAACGGTGGCTGGAAAATATCCTGAATCCCAAGAAATCTATGCCGCATTTTAAGGGGGTAACTGTTTGTTTCTTGGGATGGAGGCTCAATCGCAGCTTATCTTCCAGGAATCGCGCTATCCCTGCCTTGGCCTCCCGAAGCCTCCCCTTGGATAAATCCATCAGCACAAAGTCATCCATATAACGGACATAATATTTTATTCTTAAATCATGCTTAACAAACTGGTCAAGGGGGTTTAAATACAGATTGGCAAAAAACTGACTGGTAAGATTCCCTATCGGGATTCCTTTTGTCTGTGGACTAAATAAACTTTCACCGGCAAGTATTCTCTTTATCAGCCAGATTACCTCTTCATCTTTTATTCTTTCGTTAATCAGGCCAAGCAGGATACAATGGTTTATATTTTCAAAATACCTCCGGATATCCGCCTTAAATACATATATTTCGTTTTCATTCCCGCGGGATAATAATTCATGCTTAAACTCCTCAAGCCTTTTAATCGCCGCTAGTGTCCCCTTGTTTAACCTGCAGGCATAAGTGTCATAAATAAGCCTCTTATCAAAAATCGGCTCAATAACCCGGCATAAGGCATGGTGCACTACTCTGTCCCGGACAACCGCCGCAACTATTTCCCTCTTTTTAGGTTCATACACAAAAAACCTGTGTGGAGGCAAAGGAGTATAAGTATGCTCAATAAGTTCATCCTGCAATTTGAGAAACTCTATTTCATAATTATACTCAAACTTAAGGACATCATCTTTAAATCGCTTGCCTTTGCGGAATGTTTTATAGGCGGCTAAAAGATTCTCAAACGAAACAACCCTCTCAAACAAATGCTTATACGTTTTCATTCAAAAACCAAAAGATTTCAGATTCTCAGATACCAGATACCAAAAAAACCTTAACTACTGGCAGCAAAGACAACCCTCGCCGATATTGCCGCTGCTCCATCCGCTGTAGCAGCCTCCGCCCGGCGGTCGGAAGAAGTTGGCGTTGTCGGGGCCGTAGTAGCAGGAGCCCCAGGAACCGAGATCTTTCTTAAGTGTCCAACCACTAGGGCAGCTACAACTGCCCACGGCACTGGAATAGTCTACATAGCAGGTACTCCCTCCTCCCTGCGCTACCCAGGTAGAGCCGTTATGGGCATAGAGAGCGCCTTCTGTGGTATCGTAAACCAGCATACCTGCGGTTGGTGAAGATATGGCATTCTTCTGGGCAGTAGTCATCCGCGGAGGGATAAAGGCCTTAGAGGTGCTGGAGAGCTCAAGGATAGAGTTGGGGTTGGGATTTGTCGTCCCTATCCCCACATTCCCCTCTACTACCAGGTCTGCCAGATAGTCAATCTCTCCTCCGTCTCCGTTTTCCTCCTCCCAGGTATAATCAGGGTTATCAATGTAGTTATCTCCTATGGCCAGGCGCTGGGAGCGCATCTCCCGGTATACTCCGTAGGGAGAAGGATAGTAGGTGGTGATGGTCAGGGTATCTTCGGCAAAGGCTACTGGAGGATTAAAGGCGAGAGCAAAGAAAAAACTCAGAGAGAGAGAGAGAGAGAGAGAGAGAGAGAGAGAGAGAGAGAGGAAAAACATTCCTTAATTTAGGCACGGTGGACCTCCGATTTAACGTTTTAATATTGCTATTAATCTATGGTTAATATTCATTATACCGGATATTTAAAATTATACCATAGTAAAAATCAGAATCAGCGGTAGAATTTCTTATTCCCGTTCCTTGGCCGGTTGAATTTATGCCGGTCCGTATTGTGGCGCTGCTGCGGCTTAGCCTGAAAAGAGGATCCCCGGGATTCAATAAATTGCTCATGCGGAACTTCAGGATGCTTGGATATAGGAAGAGTGGAACGGATGATCTTTTCTATATCGCGGACATCCCGGCTCTGGTCAGGCGTGGCAAAAGAAACCGCATGCCCCTGCTTTCCGGCCCGGGCAGTGCGGCCGATACGGTGCACATAATTCTCCGCGTCCTCCGGAAGGTCGAAATTCACCACCAGCTCTATCCCGGTCACGTCAATACCCCTGGCAGCAATATCCGTCGCAACAAGTACCTTATACCTTCCGGATTTAAAACCGTCTAAGGCCTCTCTTCTCTGGCTCAGGGAGCGATTAGAATGAATTTCGGAAGCGCTATAGCCCATATCTTTGATTGAGCGCGTGATCTTCCTGGCGTTAAACTTGGTGCGGGAAAATAAAAGGACCGCGCCTTTATATTGGGCCAGCAGCTTACTCAAAAGGCGCAGCTTAGCTTCTTTCTTGACGATAAATAATTCCTGGGTAACATGCTCTGCGGTTGTTCCGGAAGGAGCGATCTCTACGGAAATAGGGAGTTTCATATACCTGGAGGCTATTTCCATAATTTCTTTGGGGATAGTCGCCGAAAATAACATAGTCTGCCGTGCCGCCGGCAAAAAACGCAAGATCTTATTGATCTGCGGAGCAAACCCCATATCCAGCATGCGGTCGGCCTCATCCAGCACAAGCATCACTACCTGTTCCGGAAGAAAATTCCATTGCCCCATATGGTCAATGAGCCTGCCGGGAGTAGCCACCACTATCCGGGGGTTCCTGCGCAGGGCCATAACCTGCGGCTGCATCGGAGCCCCACCGATAAGGCAGGCTGTTTTCATCCCGAAGGCCCGGGCCAAGTCCTGGAAAGCCTCGTCGATCTGGATAGCCAGTTCGCGGGTCGGGGCAAGCACCAGGCCGATCCCTTTTTTCTGCTCAAGCAGCTGGACCATAGGTATAGCGAATGAATGCGTCTTGCCGGTCCCGGTCTGGGCCACCCCGATAAGGTCCTTACCCTGGATAGCTAAAGGAATGGCCTTAGATTGTATCGGCGTGGGCGTCTTGAATTTTATATGCTCCAGGATCTCCAGTATCTTCGGGGCAATACCCAAACCGTAAAAACTAGCGGCGCCGTTTTTATTCTCAGCCATATCGGTTTTATTAATCGCTTTATGGGGCATCATCACTTGTGAATTACCTTTCGGTGCTCCTCATCGACCTGGCCCAGATGGACATGGCAATAGGCCTCATGGTTATAGATACTCAATATATGCTTGCAGTGAGGAAATTTGCATTTTCTTCCTTTAAGCGAAGTCCGGATTTTTTTCATAATACCTTGCTTATTCTTTAGCGATAGAGATGCTCACCGCGCGCGGGCCTTTGGGAGAATCTTCGATCTCAAATTCCACCTTATCTTCTTCCTTCAAAGAATCGAACTGCGCGTTGACCAGGCCGCTCTGATGAAAAAATACTTCTCTTCCGTCATTATCGCTGATAAAACCGAATCCTCTTTCGCGCACGACTTTCTTGATTTTTCCGGTATGCATTGCTGCCTCCTTTGGTTTTGCTACTCTCTATGAATAAAAAGCCGTAAAGGTTAGAGCCTCCCTTACGGCTTAAGATTTTCTAATCTTTGATGTTCGGTATTTAATATATTATACCTCTTTATGAAAAAAAGTCAAAACAAACTTACGCTAAATATAATCTTATTTCAGCTGCTCTTTCAGGCGGTACATGACCCCCGAAGCTATCTCTGCCTGAGGAAACCCGAACTTACGCGCGGAAATGGTTACCTGCGTTGATCTTTCCGTTAATTTCTTTAGCCGTAAAGTTACCGAGGCTCCGTCAACCTCTGCGTTGATAACTCCGCTGTCCCTGTTTTCACCTTTAACCTTACCGGCTATTTTAATAGCCCGTAAACCAGCTTCATAAGCCCTTTCCACTGTAATTCCGAAAGTTTCCTGAGCGTGATCTTTGGCAGCAAAGGTAAACGCAGCCATAACCGGCAAAGCTGCCACACCGGCAAGCATAGAGACTCCATACACCTGAAGCCCCTGGATCCCCGCTGCTTTTAAAGGCTCCGAAATGATCAAGGCAGCCAGTTGCTGAGCGCTGGTAATATTCTTATAGGTCTTGCTTAAATTAATATCGTATACCTTTACCACCGGCTGGCCGGCAACGCTGTAATCCTTACTGATCACCCTGCCCATTTCCAGATTTACAATGTCTATCTGCATGGCCATCTGCTTAGCGGGTTTCTTCTTCTTTTTTTCTTCGGATTTTTCCGAGGCAAATTTCAGCGAATCAACATTTAACTTACCTTCCTTATTTTTCACCATTATTATTTCTTTAATGTGCAATACTAACTCCCGGAGATGGATTTTACCGGTGATCAGCGCTCCCAGATTACAGGAAACGCTCATTCTGGGAATATCCACCAGAATCCCCCTGGGGAATCCTTTGGGATTATACATCCTGAAGTTAGTTATCTTTACTGACTGCTTTATTATACTCAAAGAGAGTCCGCCTACGCGGGTAGGAGCTCCGGTAATATTAGTAGCCACGGTCCCGATCAACGATTTAATGAAGAAATCCCTGACCAGGCAAAACCCAAAGAGGAGAACGACTGCCAGAATGATAATTTTGATTTTTTTCTGCATTTAGCCCTCCTTATATACCGCATCTTTCTTTTATATGCTTAATCTTATCATCTATGGCCTGATTATATTCTCCGCTGGCTACCTGTTCCCGGTCAAGATAATCTCCGTGCAATACTGCCCGGGCTGCGGCAGCCGGGACAAACATTTTTACTCCTGCCTTAGCCTGCTCCATAACTTCTGCCTTTTCCTTTCCCAGGGTCTCTATATCTTCTTTAGCCCGGCTGCAGTCAATAGGCCTGGCCAGGTCATCTTTAGCCTGATCCGAAATAGGCGGGGTATAACCGCGGCATCCCGCAATAAAAACAAAAATAAAAGCCATCGCCAGCCATCTTCCCATCTTCACCCTCCTTATAAAGCAAAAGGGATAGCTGCCTGCCTTAACAGGCGCTATCCCTTTATGTTTTAGCTTATGCGCGAACCGGTATCTCCGGCATTATTTTTTAATACTCTGTAAAAATTCTTTTCCCCAGCCCATAAGTTTATCATTTTCAAAAACTAAAGGCATCAGGCCATCTTCGTTTACTGTGCAGTCATCCTTGATATCGATCGCATAATAGACCACTTCAAATCTCCTATCGGCGCTCTGGACAGTCTCCGTGCGGTAAGGATTGGGTATAATAACCTCTTTAGTCTGCTTGCCGGGCGCTACAGCACAATCCAGGGTTACCGGGCAGCTACCCATGGTTGACAAGGCATTGGAGCGGGTCTGGCCAACATATAATTTCACCAGGTTTTCCCTATTCTTGGAAGTTACCTCTGAGACCGTCAAAGAAGCGCAACCAGCCAGAAAGATTGCCGAACAAAAAAACAGAACAAACTTTTTCATAACTTAACTTCTCCTTTCTCAAAAAACTTACGTTTTAACTATATGCCTTTTATTATTATATTCAAATTTAGCAAAAAATTCAACGAAAATATCGCTGGATCAGCTCATAGCGCATGTCCCGCCGCCGAGTTTCGTTTTATACAAATTCCTGTTATAAGGCAGTTTCATCAGCAGCATGGCCATAAGGCAGGCATCGGTCAAGCCGGCAAAAATAAGGCCGCCGCTGACAAATAACGGAATAAAAATAAATGCCCAATGCACGAGCCAGGATAAAAGGATCCCCGACAACACCAGGCCGCCGGCAATGATTCTGACCTGGCGCTCTAGCGATATGCCGCCTCCTCCCTTAATAACGGCTAGTCCCTCTTTTTTCCAGCGGGTTAAGCCTCCCTGCATCACCTTTACCCCCTGCATCCCTGACTGTATCAGCATATCAGCTGCCATAGGAGAACGGTTACCAGTGCGGCAGAAGACGATAAAATTTTGTTTAGCTTGCACCAGCTCATTAATTTTGGCGGAAAGCATGTCAATCGGGATATTGATCGCATCCTGGATATGTTCCTGGTTGAATTCCAGGGCTGAGCGCACATCTAAAAGCTTAGTTTGAGCGTCCTGCTCGATAAGCGCCAAGGCGTCTTTAGGAAAGACCATTTCTATTGCCAGGGCCTGGCCATTCTGGTTCACCCGCACTATGTTATCGATATTAAAAGGCTTGGGAATGATTTTAGAGCGCATATCCCGGACAAACCTCTCTTTATCGGATTCTCGCAAGTAGGGATTTGTCTTTTTCTCCTGAGCGATGTTCGAGGAAAACTTCCCGTGATAATCATGCCCGGGGAACACTACGGTCTCATCGCCAAGGGCCTTTAACCTCTGCAACGTATCAAACATTGATTCCGGAGAGCCGTTCTGGAAATCCGTGCGGCCGACACTGCCGATCAGAAGCACATCAGCCGTAAATAATTTTCCCTGAGCGTATAAACTTATAGCGTCATCAGTATGCCCCGGAGTATAAATAACCTTAACCCGGCTCGAACCCAGGAGGATCTCTTCGTTATCCTTTAAGCGCCTGTCGGCTACGCTGGAGATGGCTTTTTCGTGCATTAATACCGGCACCCCGAATTTCTTCTTTAATATCGCCGCCAGAGAAAAATGGTCGGCATGGGTATGCGTATCAACTATAAATCTGAGGTTTAGCTTTTTTTTCTTCAAGTAGCCCTCATACTCCTCCTGCAGGCTGATATGCGGATCAATAATCAGGGCCTCGCTTCCGGAGTTCAAAATATAAGAATAACAGCTTCCGGCTGAGAATTGTTTGGTTATCAGATTTTCCATAAGCTATCCTCCTAACTTTATTTCTACTTCCGGGTCCTGTTTCAGAGTTTTATGCACCGGGCAATTTTTAATAAACTCCAGCATAGCCTTAAGCCTGCGCTCATCCAATCCCAGGCCTTTTAAATCTATTTTTACATCTATCTTCCTGAAACAAACCGGCTCCTCCCTGCTAAAATCCGCGTCCACGCTTACCTGGAATTCCGGCAGAGCCAATTTTGCTCCTTCCGCGTACTTGCGCAAATATACTCCTATGCAGGAGCCGAGGCTGGCAAGCAATACCTCCGGCGGAGTAGCCCCCTGGCCTTTTGTGTCAATAATAAACTCGTAATCCCTGGCCTTAACTTTAAAAGAATAATCCCCGGCGTTGGTTATATCTACGTGGTACATTATCTACTCCTTCCGCTGTTTGCGTTACTCAGCACTACTTAATATGGCAGGTTGACTTAATACCCTGTTTTTCATAATAACCCTGATGGTATTCTTCTGCTTTATAAAATTCCCTGGCCGGCATAATCTCCGTTACAACAGCTTTTTTAAATTTCCCCGACTTTTCTAATTTTTCCTTAGATCGGCGCGCAGCCTTTTCCTGGACAGAAGTAGAATAGAAAATCAAAGAGCGGTACTGGCTGCCTATATCCGGACCCTGCCTGTTGGGTGTAGTCGGGTCATGAATATCCCAAAAAACATCCAGCAGTTTTTCATAAGAGACTTGGTCCGGATCATATTCTACCTGCACTACCTCAGCGTGGCCGGTCTTGTCTGTGCCTACCTCTTTATAGGTGGGATTTTTTAATGTTCCGCCCATAAAACCAACGGTTGTGTTTACCACGCCTTTTACCTGGCGGAAAGCAGACTCTACTCCCCAAAAACATCCGGCCCCGAACACGGCGGTCTCGGTCTTAGGCTGGGTAGTAATATCCTTATTAAACAGGTATAGATATTCAGCGTAACCTTCTTTTTCCATATCCTCGGCCGGGACAAAACGCAAGCTTGCGGAATTAAGGCAATAACGTAATCCGGTAGGCTGAGGGCCATCTTCGAAGATATGCCCTAAATGAGAATCGCTGCTTTTAGAGCGCACTTCAGTCCTCTGCATTCCCTGGCTTTTATCCGTTTTTTCAACCACCTCATCTTTTCTGATAGGCCTGGTAAAGCTTGGCCAACCGGTCCCGGAATCAAACTTATCAATCGAACTAAAGAGCGGCTCTCCGGTAATCACATCCACATAAATCCCCGGGTGTTTATTATCCCAGTATTTGTTCTTAAAAGGGGCTTCCGTGCCGTTCTGACGCATAATCCGGTACTGCTCAGGAGTAAGAATTTTTTTCAACTCCTCATCTTTCAATGGAAGGCTGCAACCAGGTGCCGGGTTCCGCTTTTCTCGATTATTCTTGTCAGGCATAGGGAGGACCTCCATAGCTTGCGTTATTAACGCTAACCCAAAAGAGAATATTAAGGTAAATATAATAATGCCTATGACCTTAGGCGTTATCTTGGGCATATCCTGTTTCCTCTCCGGCAACACACTCCCTCGCTGTAAATCATCATTAGCTATCGATTATAGCCCGGTTTTTTTATTATACACCCTTCTCCTCAACGCATAAACTAAATTTATCTTTATAGGGCAGGCAATTCAACATTGGGATAATTAACGGGAAGATTCTGGGATAATTTGGAGAGCAGGGGGTAAACTAAAATTTCTTTAAAAAACCGGATAGAGTTTCGATGATTGCCAGCGGGCTGGGCGGGCATCCCGGAATATGCAACATTACCGGCAGGATACTGCTCACCGGGCCTTCCACATAATAAGAATCTTTGAATAAACCGCAGTTTAAAGCGCAATCTCCGCAAGTAATCACAAATTTAGGCTCGGGCATAGCGGCGTAGGTCTTTTTTAAAGCAATAAGCATGTTCTTCGATACCGGGCCGGTAACTAAAAGCGCATCGGCGTGGCGCGGGGAAGCCACGAAATTGACGCCGAATCTCTGCAAGTCATAAATGGGATTATTCGACGCGATAATTTCCGATTCGCAAGCTCCGCAGGAACCTGTATCCACTTCGCGGATAGCCAGCGACCGGCCGAATTTCTTGCGGACTAGGAATCTCAACTCCGAGCCCGCGGAATCTATATCTCGGGCCAATTCCGGATGGATATGCCTGGTAACTATGCCTTTTAAAATCCTGCTTTTGAGTACCTCGATCATAATTTATAAGTCATTCCCTGGATACGACAGATCAAAACTTTTATTACACAGCGGAAAATCCGGGATAATATTCCCCAGGACAGCGTAAGCAAGCCCCTGCCAGTTAAGAAAAGAAGGGTCCGCGATCTTGCACCTGGCAATTAAACCATCGGGATTTATCTTTAACCAGTATAAAACCGGGCCGCGCCAGGCCTCCGCATAACCCAGGCCGCTGCCTCCTTTTATCCCAGATGCAGCCATTGATTTTTCTCCCTGTTTAAGCCTGGCCGTAAACCCTTCGATCAGACGGCAGGATTCTGCGAATTCCAGGATCCTTAAATTCAAACGGGCCAAAACATCTCCGGATTGCCGGGTGATCATTTCAAAGTTGGCTTCCCTGTATACGCCAGGGAAATACTTCCGTAAATCAGCGGGAATGCCGCTGGCGCGGGCAACCAACCCGGACACGCCCAGGTCTTCGGCTGTCTTTCTTTTTAAAACTCCGGTACTATCCACTCTGTCCATAAAAGAAACGCTGGAGTTTAATATTTTAGCCAGTTCATCAAAATCCTGTTTTATACGCTTAAGAGAATCCCGGAGCTCCTTTTTCCCAGCTTCGTCAATATCCGTTAAAACTCCTCCTGCAGCATTAACTCTCCGCAAGTATCTATCCCCGGTAAGCCGGTCATTCAATTGCAGGATCGCCTCTTTAATGATCGAGGCATAGGCAGAAGGAAAACTGAATCCTGCGTCAAGGGCTATACCGCCGATATCATTCACATGGTTATACATACGCTCGAGCTCTAAAAAGATACCTCTTAAATAAGCTGCCTGCTTAGGAATCAATATGCCGGAGATCTTCTCTTGCGCCTGGATAAAGGCGAGGCTGTGCGCAAAACTTGCATCTCCGGAAACAGATTCGGACAGCCGAACAGCCTCCGAACAGAGCTTACCCTCAAAAAGCTTCTCTATGCCCCGATGCGTAAAACCCAGCCTGGCCTCTAAGTTTATGATCGGCTCTCCGGCAACACTAAAACGAAAATGTCCCGGCCCGATAATACCGGCGTGCACCGGTCCCACCGGTACCTCAAATATCCCTTCTCCCTCTACCCGGTTAAAAACATAATCACTCAACTCCCCGGCTGGTATTTTCCGGAAATCCTTGCGTAAAGGATAATTCCCTTTTGGCCAAACCTCATCATGCAGCCTTAATCTCCTTAAATCCGGATTATCTTTAGGCTTTATGCCGAACATCTCCCAGATCTCTCTCTCAAAAAGACTGGCTGAATACATGTTCCTGGCCAAAGAATCAAACTCCGGGCTTTCCCCCTGAATATCCCTGCTTACGGTGATCCAGCGGCTGTTTTGAAGATCCGCAAATACACAATTAAGTAAAAATTTTCCGCTCTCTTCCCGTTCATCCAGCGCAAAAAGCAGCATTACCGGGGAAGCAAGGTTCTTATGCAAAATAAGGCAGATATCTTTAAAATCCTGGGGCCTGACCCTGATAGTAAGCTCATCCGGATAAGCCTCACCGATGGAGAGCGCCTCAAAACCAGGAAGTTCTCTTTTTATACTTGAAATAATTTCTGAGCCAACCATATTAAATCCTTTCCCGCATAAATCAATAACGCCCCTGAAACACAGACCAGGGAAAATAAGAACAAAAATGCCATTTTCCCGCTGAGCGGCTCCCCGCCTGCCTTCATCTCATTAGGGATATTGCCGAAAAGCATTTTCCCAAAATGATAAATGAATGCGGCAAAGATAACCGCCAGGAACAATAATAATAAACCCGCCACAAGGTAAGAGCTGCTGGTAAAAGCAGCGATGATGATCATGATCTCGCTGAAGAATATGGAAAAAGGCGGCAAACCCGCCAGCGCAAAACAACCCAGGAGCACCATTATCCCCGTAAAAGGAAGCGCCTTAATTACTCCCCGGATAACATTCATATTATGTTCCCTGTAGACATTGACAATATTACCCGCCCCGAAAAACATCAAGGATTTCGTTACCGCGTGGTTAAAAATATGGAACAGCGCTCCGGCTATGGCTAAAGGCGTTCCCAGGCCAAATCCGATCGAGATTATGCCGATATGCTCAATGCTGCTATAGGCCAGCAGGCGTTTTAAGTCTTTCTGGACCAGGATAAAACCGCTGGACACAATCAAAGAAATCACTCCCAGGAGGATCATTAAATGCGCGAAATACGCAAAACCCACTCCCTTGATCACAATAATGCCGAATCTCAAGATCGCGTAAATCGCGGTCTTTAGTAAAACTCCCGATAAGAGCGCGCTGATAGGAGCTACTGCCTGGCTGTGGGCATCCGGCAGCCAGGTATGCATAGGCGCTAAGCCCGCTTTTGTCCCGTAACCGACTAAAATAAAGATGAAAGCTGCCTTCAAGATATTCTTATCCAGGATATGGGCAACCGGGGCCATATCTGACCAGTTCAGGCTCTTAGAAAGACCGGAGATCGCAAAAGCGTAGGAAAAAAGGATCGTGCCCAGAAGCGCGAAGATTATCCCTACTGAACAGATAATGATATATTTCCAGGCGGCTTCCACAGATTCCTTCTTATTGTAAAATCCCACCAGGAGCGCGGAAATAAGCGTGGTCATTTCAATCGCCACCCAGAGCATTCCCAGATTATTTACCGCCGGGACAAAAAACATTGAACAGCAGAATAAATTAAAAAAGAGATAATAGGCCCCGGCTTTCTTCTCCGAGATGACCCCCCTTCCCATCTCTCTTTTCAGATAACCGATGGAATATAATGCCGAGGCAAACGCAACAACGGAAATGACAAAAATAAAAAATACGCTCAAAGCATCCAGATAAATAAAGCTAAAACAGGCAATATCCCTTTTTAAAAATACAGCCTGTCTTAACAGTCCCGAGCTTAAACATAGAACTATCAGGTACCCGGCGCTATTAACAGCCCCGAACACATCCTTCTTTCGGACAACTAAGGCTGCCAGCGCAAGCAAGAGCGGGATCCCTAAAATAAAAAATATCGTCATAGTTTATCCTTTTAACTGCGAAAGCTTATTTACGTCAATGTGCGTAAAAAGCTTATTTATCCGGTAGACAAAAATACCCATAATCAGCACGCTGATGAATACGTCCAGGAATATGGCGATCTCCACAAAAAAAGGCATTCCTCCGGTAACCGCCGAAGCAAAAAGAAAGATCCCGTTTTCCATCACCAGTATCCCGATTACCTGCGTAAATGCCCTCATCCGGGAGATCATCAGGAACGCGCCGATAAAAATAACCGAAAAAGCCACGCTCACCGCAGCTAACTGCAAAGGCCTCTGGCCAAATCCCAAATTCCCGGAGAGTACCCAGGAACAGTAAGTAAGCGCAAGCGCGCAAATAAGCGACAACTGGGGATTAACCAGCAGGCCCAGGTTCTCGTCAACCTTGATCTTTCTGGCAGTCAAATTCAGGAAATGCGGGATTAGAAAGAACTTCACCAGAAGGATCAACCCTGAGATAAAATATAACTCCATCTGCTTCTCTTTAAACGCGGCCAGGCCCGTTGCCAGGAAAAGGAATAACGATTGAAAGCGAAAACCGCGGATTAAAGCCGGGACCCTCTTAGCGATAACCATAAGATAAGTCAGGACTAAAACCGCAAATAATATCATTACCTGCATATTAAACTCCCAAGATCGCGCAGATGCTCGCGATTATTCCCAGCACAAAAGCAAAACCCAGGAAATCCGCTACCCTGAATAAGCGCATTTTGGCTACCGAAACCTCGACTACTGCCACGATAGCCGCGACAATGACCAAACGCCCCAGATACCATGAGGACCAGAAAACTATCTCCGCCAGGCTTCCGGATACCGGCAGGCCAACCGGAAAAACGATCTGGGCGATAAGAAGAAAGAAGATCGTCTGCTTAACGTAAGCAGCCATTTCGATGAGAGCCAACGGCCTTCCCGAATATTCCAAAACCATTGCTTCATGCACCATCGTCAATTCCAGGTGCGTTTCCTGATTATCCACCGGAATGCGCGCGGTTTCCGCCAGCGCGATCAGGAATAAAGCCGCTCCCGCGATAATCGAAGAAGCCTGCACCCCGGAAACAGCGCCGAATGCCGCCAGACTGGTTGAGCCGCTCCTTAAAGATATGGAAAATACCACTAAACAAAGCGCAGGTTCAACCAGGCTGGAGATGAACATCTCTCTTGATGAGCCCAGTCCGCCGAAAGAACTCCCCGTATCTAACGCTGCCAGCGCCAGGAAAAAGCGGCCTAAAGCCAGGATAAATATCAAAGCCAGAAGATCTCCCAGGTAATTCAGGGGAGTATAAAATATGAACACCGGAATAAGTAAAGCAGCGCACAAAGTAGAACCAAGAACGACAAAAGGAGCAGCCTGGAATATCCAGGAAGCGGTATCGGAAACCACCTCCTCTTTCAAGAATAACTTGGACAGGTTATAATAAGGTTGCCAGATGCTCTGGCCTTTGCGCAGGCGCAGGGAATTTTTTATTTTAGTAATCAGCCCGCTCAACAAAGGGGCAGCAGCCATAAAGAAAACCAGCTGCAATAATATAAAATATATTTTATTCATTTTAAAATTTAGGCATAAAAATTATCAATAATAATACTGTCGCGAATATATACGCCAGGTACAGATGGATACTGCCCGGCTGGATCCGGCGCATAAACTTAGCCGCCCTGATCACCAGGCCTACCAGCGGCTGATAAATGTATTTTCTGAATACCGGCGTAGTATGCGTTTCATAGGTAAAAGACTTAACATGGTAAAATGATTCCCGGACCTTCTGGGTCTTACGGTAAGGCAAAAGAAAAAAACTAAAGGCGATACGGAACGGCTTGGAAAAGGCTGTCGCGGTATATTCATTGCGCGCATTCAGTTTGTAATAACCGCAATCCCAGGTGTTCAACATTACCGCTTTTTTACGGCCGGTTAACCGGTACACAACCAGGCCCGCAATACCCAGCGCGATCAAAGCCAAAGCCAACCAGGGAGTAGAAAGATAAACGCCTTGTCCGGCTTGCGGGCTTAAGATGAAATTGTTCAGGGAGAATTTCATACTGCTTATATCAATGCCGGTTACGCTCCCGGTAATCTTTGCTAACAATTTTATAATCCAGGCGGCTAGTAACCCGAAAATAACGGCCAAAAGCGCTAAGAAAAACATGCCTGCCCGCATAGATAAAGGGACTTCCTGCGCGGATCTGGCGTAATTACTCCTGGGGAGAGCCAGGAAGGTTACCCCAAAAGCTTTGACAAAACAAGCAGCTGCCAAGCCGCTGGTTAAAGCTAACAAGCTGGCGCAAACTCCCAGAAAAAGCTTGGTCCCCCCGGCCACTTGAAAAGCCCCCAAAAAGAAAGCCTGTAAAGTCAGCCATTCGCTGACAAAGCCATTTAAAGGCGGCAAAGCTGAAATGGCCATTGCGCCGATCAGAAAATAAAGCGCGGTCTGCGGCATTTTTTTGATCAGGCCTCCTAATTTTTCAATATCGCGCGTGCCGGTCGCCTTGTAAACGCTTCCAGCGCATAAAAACAAAAGGCCTTTAAAGATCGCGTGATTTACTAAGTGGTACAAACCGGCAATCAGGGAAAAAACCGCCAGGTACGGTAAATTTAAACTGATAAAGAACATGGCCAGCCCTACCCCTAACAAAATTATTCCTATATTTTCCACGCTGTGATAGGCCAGGAGTTTTTTAAGGTCATGCTCCATAAGCGCATAAATAACACCTACCAGGCAGGAAATCAGCGCGAGGATGAGAACTAAGATCCCCCACCAGGAAGAATTTACTCCGAGGATGAAGATCACAAACCGGATTATCCCGTAAATGGCGGTTTTGATCATTACGCCGGACATAAGGCTTGAGATATGGCTCGGCGCCTGCGGATGAGCATAAGGCAGCCAGATATGCAACGGGACTATACCGGCTTTAGTCCCGAAACCGATCAGGAGCAGCAGGAATACGATATTTCTAACCTGAAGAGGCATTGACCGGCAGGCCTCTTTAATCGCCAGGAAATCAAATGCCTGCGCGTATTGATACATAATCATGAATGCCGCTATTAAAAAAGCTGTTCCAATATGCGTCATGATTATATAAATCGCTCCGGCCTGAATGGATTTGTCGTGCGCGGTATCAAAAACCACCAGAAAATAAGAAACCAGGGACATTATCTCCCAGACAATAAGAAAAATTAAGGCGTTAGCCGCGGTAACCACCGCCGCCATGGATAAAACAAAAATAATCAACAGAAACCAGGCCAGGATTATCTTGGCAGGCGAATATTCCCCCTTGAGATAACTGAAAGAATAAACAGCTGAAGGCAGTGAAACAATGAAGATAACGGAAAGGAAAAATACGGCGAGCGGATCGAATAAAAAAAACTGTTTGGGGAAAAGATTTAACATTTAAAGGGTTTAGCCTCTATAAAAAAAAGAAACCTTCATTGGCCAGTAAAATAACCAATAAAGGTTTCTCGTTGTTTTTTTAGCCCAGACCCACCTTAAAACTCGGAACTAAATTTTACAAAAATAGTATACCACTTCTTCCGTTAAAATCAAGCTATTCTGTATTTTAATAATTCTCCGCCAGTAATTCGTAAAACGACTGCGGGTGTTTGCAGGCAGGGCATTGCTTCGGAGCTTCGCTGCCTTCGGAAACATAGCCGCAGTTAAGGCAGTGCCATTTTACCGGCGCCTTTTTCTTGAACACCTCTGCTTTGGCGACATTATTAATCAATTTTCTGTATCTGGCTTCATGGAACTTCTCTACCTTGGATATCTGCTCAAAAGAACTCGCTACCTCGGGGAACCCCTCAATTTCCGCGGTCTTGCCAAAGTCCGAATAAAGAGTAGTCCACTCCATATTTTCTCCGGCAGCAGCCTCTTCCAGGTTGGTCTTGGTATCTTTGATCATCCCTGCAGGGTAGGAAGCAGTAATCTCCACGTCTCCGCCTTCAAGATACTTAAAAAATACCTTAGCGTGCTCTTTCTCGTTCTCCGCGGTCTCCATAAAGATATTGGCGATCTGCTCAAAGCCTTCTTTGCGCGCGGCGCTGGCAAAATACGTATAGCGATTGCGCGCCTGCGCTTCTCCGGCAAACGCCGCCAGGAGATTCTTTTCTGTCTTAGTGCCCTTAATTGATTTACCCATCAGCCCTTCCTCCTTATCCTTCGATTTTTTCCATAGGCTTCTCACAACAAACTAATTCACCTCCGCCTACTTTAGTCACCACTACCTCATTCCCGCATACGCTGCAACGGTATTTTTCGCCTGTATTTTTAACACCCATTTTTATCTCCTTATCCTCGGTTCCGGCTTTAAATTGTCTCGATAATCAAATAGCTCAATAAACAACTGATGATGCTAAAAAGTATGTACCCCCAGAAAGCCGGCCAGAAACCCGTAATCACAAAACCTTTGACGATTTTGGACACCAGGTAAAAAAGCGCGCCGTTAATAAAAAGCGTGAAAATCCCTAAAGTCAGGATATTGATCGGTAGAGTGACCAAGATAATCAGCGGCCTTAAAAAAGCATTAATGATCCCCAGGACCAGGGCGATTACCAGTACAACCGCCGTACTGGACACTTCTATGCCTTTGACAATGTGGGCGACAATAAAAATTGCCAGAGCGTTAATTAACCACTTCACCAGAAAATATACCATTTTAAACCCTCCTCTCACCTTTTTTTGACCAGATCTCTGCTAAACCAGCAGCGCTGATAATACACCAGGTCGCGAAAAGCGCGTTGGGAATGGCGGCTTCCGCGGAAATATGTTTAATCGCCAGCACCGCGCCCATTCCGGCATTCTGCATCCCGACATTGATTGCTAGGGTGCGCCTCTGCCGGAGGTTAAACCCGAATCCTTTGCCGGTAAGATAACCCAGGAGAAGGCCAAAAACATTCAGGCTGATTACGGCGATAAAGATCATGCCGGTAACCTTGCCCAGGGCGTCTTTATTCAACGCCACGACTAAACCGCAGATAAAAGCGATAAACAGAGTTGAAAGCGCCGGAAATACCGGCTTGATCCTGGATGTAATTTTATGAAAACGGTGCTGCACCCACAAACCGAACATAAGAGGCAAAATAACCATCAGCACGATGCTCTTAACCATAGGCCAGAATTGTATCGGAATATACTCTTTCCCTAAAAAATAAGTTAAAGCCGGCGTGATTAAGGGAGATACCAGCGTCGTAGCTGTTGTTAATGCTACGGATAGCGCTACATCAGCTTCGGCCAGGTAAGACATAACTCCCGCAGCCATGGCATCCGGAACAGACGCAGCCAGGATCAGCCCTATAGCCAAAGCCGGAGCCAGGCCTAAGGTTTTTATAATAATAAAAGCTAAAAGGGGCATGATAATGAATTGCGCAGCCGTCCCCAGAAAAATCAATTTTGGCTTTTCCAGGATCGGTTTAAAATCTTTTATCGAAAGTAAGCAGCCGATACCGAACATAGTAACGCCGAACAACCAGTCAATAAAAGGCTTTAGCGGCACCAGCGCCTGTGGAAAAACATATCCTACAACCGCAGCCAAAACTACCCATACGACTAACAACCTGGAGAATCTTTCTAAAATCCTCTTCAACATAAATATACTCTCTGCCCTTAAAAAGTCAAAAGGATCAGCTATTTTTATAGCTTTCCCGTTTTTTACTGACCTTGAGCTTGGATTTTTGGGCCAGCCGGATACTCTTTTTCCAGGGCTTAGCTTCCCCTTCTGTCTTCTTCCAGGGTTTCTGCTCACCCGAGCCCTTTTGCCAGGGCTTAGCCTGATCTTTTCTTTTACGCCAGCGCATCGGATTATCCTGGAACCCCTTACGCGGCTTAGCTTCCTCCTGCATCCCGATTAACCCCTTACGCTTCATATAACTTCGCGTGCGCCTTCCACCCTTGTATGTACCTGGCAGCCTAGAGAAACGTACTTGTGGCAGTTGCGGTTTAGGTTTCGGCTTATTTTTTTCTTTTAACTTGCGGCTGGCCTGAGCTTCTTCTTTGGTGCGCGCCGGGCCCACATTAAGCAAACGGCCCATGAATTCTTTAGCATTAAGTCCGGCTATCGCGGCGAGTGCCTGCGCTTCATCCGGAATATCCACAAAACCAAAACCCCTGGACTTGGGCGCGGTTTTTTGCTTCTCCATTACAATTACTACGGAAAGAACATCTCCAAAGCCTTCAAACAGCTTCTTTACATCCTCCTCATTAGCTTCAAACGGTAAATTACCCACGAAAATATTCATTTTAAATTTCTCTGTTCTTCTTTCTTTTTTTTGATTTAACTACTGAACATAATACATCCGCAAACGGAGACAATTTTCCGCCTTCGTAAGGGAATTCTTTACAGTGGGCAGGCTTCAAATCATAATTGACCTTATGGATCGAGCACAGGCCTTTAGGGGTAAGAAAAGAACAGCGGTTGTCCTCAACGCTCGTGCCCACCCGGTAGCCGGAAGGATAATCTCCATCCTTTTCCAGATGGTAAAAATCCCCTTTTAGCCCAAGGGCTAATATTTTTTTAGCTTCATCCAGGTCTACCCAGGCTCCAAAATTACAACAGGAATGCTGTTCCCTGCATTTCAGGCAATCAATCTTCTGTGTTCCTTTTTTCGGTTTCATTTTGCCTCTTTATAGGTAAAAAAATAGGGCTCGGCACAAATAATGCCGGGCCCTATCGGTTTTTCAGGTTATAACTTGACGACCTTAGTCGCCTGTTCGCCTTTAGGGCCCTGTTCGATCTCAAATTCGACCTGCTGGCCTTCAGCTAAAGACTTGTATCCTTCGCCCTGAATAGACGAATGATGCACAAATACATCCTTTCCGTTCTCCGGGGTGATAAAACCATAACCTTTTTGGTCACTGAACCACTTTACTGATCCTTTTACCATTGTTTGCTACCTCCTTTTCTCAAGAATTATAGTAAACCTGTCAGAAATCTGCCTCACTCTTACCTGATAGATACTATAACTCTAACCGGGCAAACAATGACAGCGATAAAAAAAACCGCAAGGTTAGTTTCCTAATCCTCACGGCCTAAGACTTCTAATCTTTTACTACAGGCTTATATTACCACAATTCCGCAATTAGTCAAGCAGAATAAAATAAAAATTGGAATCCTCTAGGTTATCCTCCTGGCCCTTTGGTATTGGTTATGCTCCTTGATCCCTCTTAAGAAAGTGTATGTCCCTACTAACTTAGCCGCGGAGATTACCCATCTGTACCACAAATATTCAGTAAGGCTCAGGAACATAAGATACGCCGTATAACCCAACGGAAACAACCTCTGGACGCGGACGAAGGAAAATATGGAAAAGATCGAAGTGACCGCCTGGGTCAGGGTCATAAGCAAAGCAAATAAAAGAAAAACCTTTATGTCGAGCAAGCCGGACAGCCACCCCAGGCCGATAAAAAATATCCCGGCGAGCTCAAAAAACACCCCCAAGACCTCGTAAAGAAGAAAGTACGGCAGAGTAAGGAAGGCGAAAACGCCAAAACGCGGATTAAGGATCATGTATTTATAGTGGGCCACGGTCTCGTTGGTGACCCTCTGCCAGCGGCTGCGCTGCGAGATAATTGAAGAAACGCTGCTTGGGCCTTCAGTCCAGCCTACCGAATACGGCAGCATGACTATGCGGTAATCTTTATCTTTGTTCTTTACCAAATAGTCGTGGGCGCGGAAAGTAAATTCAATGTCTTCGCAGGTAAAATCCGCCGAGAAACCTCCTAACTCGTATAAAATATCCCGGCGCCACATGCTGAATCCGCCCGCCACAACCGGCATAGCGTTATACTTGCTTAGACCGATGCGGTTGCCGATGAACGAACGGATATACTCCAGGTTTTGATAAGCGATCAGGGGATTGAGGGAAAAACGCTTCTCCAGGATCCTGCCGTCCTTGATCCTTAGGTCGTTGGAAAGCCCGAAATAGCTGCCTATTCCTATAATCTTGTCCGGATCCCTGCCGACATGCGCCATTACTTTAAGCAGCGCGTTCTGCTCTAAGACGGTATCAGCATCCACCACGCACACATATTCATTTCTGGCAAAATTAAGCCCGGCATTAACCGCTCCCGCCTTCTTTAAACCCTTATCCTTGCTGATCACCGTAACATTGGGGTATTTCGTGCTTTTAAATATAGTGCGGATAACGCCGTCTTTATAATGCTTTATATACGGCATATCCAGGGGCTTTGACTCCAAGATCTTATTCACAATCTCCAGGGTATTATCCTGCGAATCATCATCAACGATAATTACCTCAAATTTAGGATAATTAAGGTTAAGGATGGATAATAAGGCGTCGGCGATCCAGCCCTCCTCATTTCTGGCTGGCATGATAATACTGACGGATAAAGCGTTACTGGCCAGGTAGGCCAGGGGATAATCTTCTGTCCGGCTCTCCCAGGACCTTTTCCTGCCTTCGATATAACCAAGAGCCGCTAGAAAAAGATAAAAAGCGCTAAGGAACAAAAAATAAGCGAAGAAAAAAATAAAAATAAAATAAGTAAAATTAGCGATAAATACAGCCATATTAATCAGTCCTTGCGGCCGGCGATACCTCGTTCCAAAGTATCCGCCGCCTGCTCGTCTATATTCCTTATGATGTCCAGCATCTTGCCCTGTTCCTCTCCCGGTAGGCCTAATAACGCTGCTCCGAGCCCAGCATAAGCGCAGGAGACGATTAACCCCTTTAACAGGAACTCTGCCGCCTCTTTTTCCTTCTTGGATCTGGACAAGATCTCCTTAAACAGCTTAATGATGTAGCCGGATTCCTCCAGCGCCTCAACGGATATCCTCCTGGCCATTTCATCGTCACCATACAGAAAATCCTCCGCATAAGAAAGGCATATTTCTATGTTCGCGGCCATCAGGAATTTAACGCTTTCTATGACCGAAAGAGAACCGTCATTGATCCTGCCCATGATCTGAGGCAGACCTTCTTTACCTAAAACTTTAAAAAGGGACTTGACTGCGCAAACCCTGACCTTCCAAAAATCATCGGTAAGGCATTTCGTAATAATGCTCGCTGAATCTCGGCTGCCGAACTCCCCCAAACAATCGCAGGCTGAAGCGCGCACTTCCGCGGATTTATCCCCGGTCAGCTCCTCAATCTTTTGGCGATACTGCAAGGCCTTAAGCCTTCCGATGAGCTTGACTGCCCAACTCCTGACCTCCGGGTCAGGGCTGGCGGTTAATCCAATGGCCTTGACCGCTATTTCCGGCGGGAATGATTCTAAGAGCGAAAATATCCGGTAGCGGTAAAAAGAACGCTTTTCTATAAAATCCAAAAGGATGCCGGCAGACAGAGCACTCCTGATCTGCCCAAGCGCAAGGATCGAAAAATATGCGATATCAGCGTCCCTATCGTTAATTGTTCTTTGAAGGGTATCTAAAGATGCGGCGGCCTGCGCATACCCCAGAGTTAAAATGGCTTCGATACGGCGCCATTTATTCCAGGAGAATAGAGCTGTTTTTTCTATCTTTGCGATCTTTTCGGCTGAAACAAAACAACTCTTCAGGATTTCCTGCTCTGATTCATTAAAAAAAACTATCTCCCTGTTCCTGTTGGTAGTCACATCGAGGAATTGCTGCGGAGTAACTCCGGAGACTGACGCTAAGCAGGCCTCATTATCCGCTTCTTTCCCGGAGAGCACCAGCTCATAAACATTGCTCTTTATATTCAGTAAGGCGCGGTTACGCCTTTTCCAGGAGTATTCTCTGGCCAGCGAATAAAAAATAGTCAATAACCCCGCCGCGGCGACCAGATAAAGAAGTATTTTATCAATAGCCCAGATTAATTCCGGATAATAGTTGTGCATTTAGAATTTCAGCGATAAAGAAGTGTTAATACTGCGTTTAATAAAATCGGGTTTTTCTGTTCCGTAGGAATAACCGACCCTGGCAATAGCCCAGGGGCAAACATTGAAGTTCAGCCCCCCAAAAACTATATATCCGGACTGATCGCGGGACGGAAGCTCAAAGATATCGTAAAGCCGCTCTCCTACCGCTGCCCCTAAAGAAAGGGCAAGGCGCTTGGTTAGCGCGAAGTTCCCCTTGACCGTGCCGAATTGCGCCGTGCCCCGGCTTTCAGTAAGAGATAAACCGTAATCAACGCTGATATAATTATCCCCGAAATAATAGATCAACCCCGGATAAACCATATGCGTATCGTTCTCAGAGTAATCCCGGTAATTATACCCTACCTGCCAAAAAAGATTTTTATGGAGGCGATGTCCGTATTCAATTATCGACTGGAGCTTATACATATAAGTAATATCCCAACCCCAGCCTCCTTCGATATGCGCATAAGAATTCGGGAAATTCATATAAGCCCCAAAGTTAGCGGTATAATTATTAACACTAAACCGGTTCCATTGAGAAATAGTACCGTACGCCTGGATATTGCGGTATTTATAGCCTATGCGGTTGGTAATCTCTCTCCATCTCCCGGGCCGCGAACCCTGGATCACCTTGCTTCCTTCATAGTAAGAATCCCAAAAGAACTCCCCCTTTTCCCTGGCCTTCTCTTCCGGCACAACCTCAGGCCTCGGGATAGGGGCCCTTAATAGCTGTTCGGTCTGGGCTTCGCCGGCCGCATAAATCAGCGCAGGCCACCAGAGTATCGCAATAAAAATAAAGCTGATACATTTCTTCATTTCTTGTACTTCTCCGCTATCCCCAGGGTCACATTGATATTATCTATTTCGGACTGTAGATCGCCGGTCTTCAGGATAAATCCGGAGGCGTTAAATTGATTCGCCGCCTTAAACCGCTCTTCATTGCTGAAAGCCGTGATGATGAATATGGGTATTTTCTGGTCTTCTTTTCTTATCTCCCTTAAAACCTCCAGGCCGTTTATCTCCGGCATCATTACGTCCAGGATAAGCGCGTCGGGTTTTTCCCGCCGGAATTTTTCCAAAGCCTCCCGGCCGTTCATCGCGGTGACCACGTTATAGCTGTTAGCCTCTAACCGCGCCTTCAATAACTGCAAAAAATCTATCTCGTCATCTACCAGCAATACTTTTTTCTTTGCCATAAAAAATCCTTATCCACCTATATCCTATCCAGTTCTTTAGGATTCTCTTCAAAATAGCGCTTCATCTTTTTAAGTATATCCACCATGCTGGTCTTAGGGATAACTCCGGCAATCCTCTTAAGCTTAGCCAGGTCCGGGAACCGCTTTTTTACATCCTCAAACCTGTTCCCGTAATATTTCTGGTAGGGCTCAAAAACTATTTTCGAAGAGCTGTTGGTAATCTTTTTTATCTTCCGGGCAAGTTCTCTGATCGAAACCAGGTTTTTAGAGCCCAGGTTGATAACCTCTCCTACCGCCTCCCGGCTCTCTGAAAGTTTCAACATTATATCTATAGCGTCGTCTATGTAGGTAAAACAGCGCGCCTGTTTTCCGTCGCCATATACGTAGAGCGGCTGATTCTGCCAAGCGGCCTTAAAAAACCGCGGGATGACCATTCCGTAGCGGCCTACCTGCCCAGGCCCCACTATATTAAAGAACCTGATAATCACAACCGGCAGGCCCCTTTCACGGTAATAACCGATAGCGAAAAATTCATCCAGCAGCTTTGAGCAGGCATAGCTCCACCTGTTCACATCCGGCGGGCCGAGCACCACATCATCGTCTTCCTGGAAAGGAAATTTCCTGGATTTCCCGTATACTTCAGAAGTTGATGTCAAGATCACTTTAACCCCTTTTGCCGAAGCGTATTTCAGGACGATACTGGTGCCGATAGTATCGTAGATAACGGTATCCAGGGGCTTTTCGATAACATGTTTGACCCCTACCGTGGCAGCTAAATGATAGATAAGGTCACTCTCTTCCACAGCCTTGCTCAATATCGTATCATCCGTTATTGAGCCGACGATCAGGCTAAAATTTTTGTTATTCAGCATATCCTGGATATTTTCCCTGCTCCCGGTAGAAAGATCATCGATGACAGTGACCTTATAGCCCTGGGCCAAAAGACGCCTGGCCAGAGCCGAGCCGATGAATCCGGCTCCGCCGGTAATCAATATATTCTTGATTTTCTTAACGGCCGCCT
This sequence comes from Candidatus Omnitrophota bacterium, assembly GCA_041651675.1. Taxonomy (GTDB): domain Bacteria; phylum Omnitrophota; class Gorgyraeia; order Gygaellales; family Profunditerraquicolaceae; genus UBA6233. The sequence goes on from JBAZIT010000002.1 coordinate 26,499, forward strand.
CATGGCTTGCCCCCTCCAGCGCGACCTTGATCCTGGCTAGGAACTCCTCCGGTTCATAAGGCTTGGTAATGTAATCCTGCGCGCCTAAATTAAAGGCATTTACCTTATCCGATTGGTCCAATTTTGCGGTCAGCACGATCACGGGGATTCCCCGGGTTTGCTTATCCATCCGGATCTTGCGTAAAACCTCATAGCCGTCTATTCCCGGCATGATTAAATCCAGGATTATCAGGTCCGGTCTATTGTCTTTAAGGAGCTTAAACGCGTCATCCGTAATATTGGCGACCGATACATTATAAGCATGGCTTTTTAACCTGGCCGAGATCAGGTCTGTCGCGTCTTTATCGTCATCAATGATCAAAATATGTTTCCTATCCATAGTCAAGCTCTCCCTTTAATGATCCTGGCGATCTGCTCTTTTATCTTCTGGCTGTCGTGGCGGATCAATTCCTGCTCGTGGGACAGATCCGCGATCACAATCCTGGCCTTAGTAAGCCTTCTTATCCTGGTTAAATCTCCCGTTGGAACAGGGAACTGCCTTTTCTGGGCATACCTGGAAAGGGCATCCCTGCGCAGCTTCTGGTTATCCGCGAGGATAATATAATCCAGGCAATCTCTCTTCAAATAGCGCAGTATTTCGCTGATATGATCAAAAGCATCATAGCCGAAAGTTTCTCCCGGCTTAGTCATGAGATTGCAGATATAGATCTTTTTTGCCCGGCTCTTAACTATAGCCTCGCGAATATCTTTGATCAAAAGATTGGTAATAACACTGGTATACAGGTCGCCCGGGCCGATAGTAATGATATCGGAATTAATAATGGCGGAATAAGCATTGATGTCGCATTGCGCAACCGGCTTATGCCAGCATTCCCTGATCCGCAGTTCCGGGGAACGCCCCTTGCACAGGTCGATATTGGTTTCACCCTTGACGATACTGCCGTCTTCAAGCCTGGCATACAAAACCGACTCCGTGGAAGCAATAGGATAGACTAAACCGTTAATATTCAATATATCTCCAGCGCCCCTTACGGCACTGGACATTGAGCCTTCTATATCGCTGAGCACGGTCAGAAGAAGGTTGCCGAAGCTATGCCCCCGGAAACCTTTCCCCTTATTAAAGCGGTATTGGACGATCTTATTCATTATCTCAGGGGCATTGGACAGCGCAACCAAGCTTCTACGGATGTCCCCCGGAGGTAAAATTCCAAAAGAATCCCTTAACCTCCCGGAGGACCCTCCATCATCGGTTGTGCTGACAATAGAAATGGGCAGGATAGCCGGAATACTCTTAATGCCCAGAAGGAGGTTGAATAACCCCGTCCCTCCTCCGATACAAGAGATCCTGGTCTTCCTATTCAAGACCGCGCTTAGCCTGAGGTTAAGTTCACGAACATTATAGGGTTTAAAGATATAATCTGCCGCACCGGCCTGTTTGGCCGCTAAAATCGCGGAAGTCGATTTTTGACTCGATAATACCACAAAATATTTTTTTGACCGGGTAAGGATTCCCAGGACATTTCTTAGCAGGCGGGAATTTGCGGCATAAGAATCTTTATCCAGAATAACTATCTCGGATTTTTTCAGCCGCGGGGCTATTTCACTATAGGCATTAGCTACCTCAATCTCCAGGGCCAGGCCGGATAACTCCTCTTTGAACCCGCGGACAAAAAGCCCCGAACCTATGAGCAGGAATTTTTTATACATTTAAGGAATAAATTCTCTTATCTTATTGAACAATTCTTCACCCGAAAAAGGCTTCAGAAGATATCCTTGCGCCCCGCAGGATCCTACTTTTTCAACGATATTCTGGGTGCTGGCCGTAAAAAGGACTATCGGTATATGTTTTAATTTCTCGTCTTTTTTTATCCGCGAACATACTTCCGGGCCGTCTACTAAAGGCAGCCGGACATCCAGAAGCATAAGATCCGGCGATTCCCGGGCGGCTATTTCTAATGCCTGTTGACCATTCACTGCTGATAAAACCTGGTAACCTATCTTTTCCAGGCGGAAACAGACGACTCTTAACAAATCCGCTTCATCGTCAACGATCAAAATCTTTTTACCCATCTTGGCCCCTTTGCTTTAACTTAACGGTAAGCTAAAATTAAAAATACTCCCTTCGCCGGGCTGAGACTCTACCCAGATCTTCCCCCCATGCTTTTCAATTATATCCTTACATATGGATAAACCTAAACCGGTACTCCCGGTTTTCCGGGTCATCCCCGAATCCAGCTGCCTGAATCTTTCAAATAAAAGAGGGATATCCGATTCTTTTATACCGATGCCTGTATCCTTCACCGACACGGTTATAAAATTACCGGCTTTGCCTGTCCGGATCTTAATGCCCCCTTTTTCCGTAAATTTGACCGCGTTATTCAACAAATTAATAAACACCTGGATGATCCTATCCCTGTCAAATTGTATCTTAGGAAGTTTGCTATCGAATTCGAATTTCAAAGATAAACCCTTCTTCTCAATCACCCCGCGCATGATCTTTTCCACTTCTTTAGCTACCTCATTTATATCGTTAACCTGCATATTAAAGACCATCTTTCCGGATTCCAGCTTCTGAAAATCCAGTATATCGTTGATCAACCTGGCCAGCCTATCTACATTTCTCTTGGCGATATCCAAAAATTCCTTTTGATCTTTGCTTATCGCCCCGGAAGTCCCGTCCAAAACAATACTGATCCCTTCTTTTATCGCTGCCAGAGGCGTCCTTAATTCATGCGAGACCATAGAAGTAAAATCTGTTTTCATATTGATTACCTCCCGGAGCGCGTTTTCCACTTTTTTACGCTCGGAGATATCCCGGGCCACGTGGACTGAACCAATAAATTCACCCTTGGCGTTAAATATAGGCGATACGGTTACCAATAAAGGCACACCGATACGGGGATCATCGACTTCTTCCGTATGAGGAGCAAGATCCTCCTGGGCCTTAACCGTAGGGCAGCTGGGCCAGGGATGATCCAAGCCGTGGAACATCTCATAGCACCTTTTACCGATGATCTCTTCGGGTTTAAGTTTTAACGCTTCAGAGCAGGACCGGTTAACCTTAACTACGTTAAAGTTTTTATCCTGGATAAAGATCAAGTCCGAGATAGAATTAAAGGTCCTCTCCCATTCTTTGACGGCCATCTCTATCTGCTCTTCGGCTTGCGAAGCCTTAACCACCCGGATAGTTATATTGCTGATAATCTCCAGTAAGGCGTACTCCTCAGAGGAAATAACCTGCTTTGAAAAAAGCGCTAAGACTCCGATTGTTTCGCCTCCGGATAACCCAAGCCTAAAACCGGCAAAAGAAACCAGGCCCAATTCAGCTGCCCACTCATGGTTATGCACTCGCGGGTCGTGCACTACGTCATTAGTCAGAAATGACGGGTACTCTCCCGAAGCAATACCGCCGATCTTATAACTGCCAAAAGGAACCCGAGCGTGTACTCCTCCGTCAATGTGCATATAACGGCCTGAGCTGGAAACTAAATGCAGGCACTTATCCCGTTTAACGCACATATGCGGACCTTCCTTAATTGCGGCATGCAGGCATGTTGAATTGCACCGGTCTCCCGGCCCCATCAGCCAAATACGGCAGAAATCAGCCCCGAAGATATCTACTACGCCATCCGTGATTATTTTAAGCTTCTCCCCCATCTCTCCCGGATTAAGCAAAGCATTCTGCATTCTATTGAGTTTCTTTATGCGGGTTTCTGCTTTTACGCGCTCGGTGATATCCCGAAAAGTCCAGATACGCCCGAAATATTTTCCGTCTTTATCTATGATCGGCGAGGAATACCTGTCAAAAACCGTCCCGTCCCTGAATTCAACCTCGTCCTTACTGGTCTCCTCCCTGTGAGCATAGAGATAATTAACTTTGTCCAAAAACTGCTGCGGCTCTTTTACTCTGCTTAATACGTATTGCAAAAGTGCTTCGTCACTCTCATCATCAACAATATGCTGCGGGATTTGCCATAGTTCAATCAACCGCTTATTGGTCAGGATCTTCTTGCCATTTTCATCAACCACCAGTAATCCGTCAAGTGAAGCTTCATTTTGGGCTTCCAGAAATTCCGTTTTCCGTTTTAATTCATTCTCCATTGCCTTGCGCCCGGTGATATCGCGGGCAATAGTCGAAGCCCCAATGATCCTGCCCGAATCATCTTTAAGCGGGGATATAGTCAAAGACATACTCAGGCGCTTCCCCTCTTTAGTTATGCGCACTGTTTCATAATGCTCTATGTGTTCGCCATCTTTGATTTTATTGAATATGAAAACAGTTTCATTCTCTAACTCCGGAGGGACAATCAGGCTAATTGAACGGCCGATAGCCTCTCCGGCGGAATAACCGTAGATCTTTTGCGCGCCGTAATTCCAGCTGGTTATTGTTCCGTTAATGTCCTTGCCGATGATCGCGTCATCCGATGATTCTACGATCGCCGCCAGACGGCGCAGCGAGGCCTCTGTGCGTTTTCTCTCTGTGATATCGATAATTACTCCCACCAGGCCCGCAACCTTACCATCCGGCCCCGGATAAGTGGACCGGTTAAAAATTACATCGTGATCAGTGCCGTCGGCATGACACAATTTACTTTCATAGACCTGGACGCCGGGTTGTTTAAAAAGCGCTTCATCCATTTCACGGTATTTCTGAGCGATTGTTTTGTCCGAAAAAATATCAAATACAGTCCTGCCGACAATCTGATCTTTGCTGAGCCCTAAGAATTGTTCAACGGCTATATTAGAGCCCAGATAAACACCTTCTTTATTTTTATAGTAAACAGGGGTGGGGATATTATCGATCAGGACCTGCAGGCGCTTCTGTGCGTAAGACACTTTGTCCACTGCCGCCCTGTTCAATTCTACGATTATGAATGTGCTGACGAGCAAGATAAACAAACCAAAAGCTATAAGAATGCCGATTACGCGGTGATGATATAATTTATCCTGGAGAACCGAGATACTTATATCCATTCCTATGCGCGAAATAACATTTTTCGTCTCAAAGTCGATGATCGGCCCATATACCGAGACCCAACTGCCCCACCTGTCTGTGTAGGGGCCCAAAATAAAAGCTTCGGGCTTAAAGAAATCCTCCTTTAGCCCGCCGGGGGCTTCACTATAAACCTGGCCGGGCGGCGAATAATCCGGAGAATCCTGCGGATCAGAATCCGCCAAGATCAGGATTTTATCTCCCTGCAGACGCATAAGGTATACAAACCGGAGATCGATATTTGCCTTTTTTATCTCTTTTAGCTGTTCTTTAAGGCGCAGATAGTCGGGATTATTCAGATCATCCGCCGAGGCGCTCAGGGTTACCAGGCGCCGGGGATTAACTGCGGCAGCTGCAGTGTCGACTTTCGCGATAAATTCCTGATTGGTTATTTCTTTATAGTATTCACCCACGCCCTGAGTAATGATCCAGCCCAAGATAATAAAACCGATACCTGAAAATAGCACTCTGGAGATATGGGCCTTTCTTCTAACTAGTGATAGATTAAGATCAATCGCATACCGGGAAGAATACCAATACATCCATAGAGCGAAAGCAGACAGCATCGCTAAGATGCAGCGTAAGAGTTGTATCGGAAAACTAAATATCCTGAAAAAGACATCCTGATTGAAGAGTGTAGCGGAAAGAAAATAAGGAGGCTGGGAAGTTACTAACTTAGTTAAAGCATAGCAGCCAAAAGCCAGGCCTGCCAAGAAGAGCCAGGGCTTATACTCCGGCTTGGATCTGGAAGACCGCAAAAAAAAGATAATGGAAGCGCTTAAGCCCGCGCCAAAACCTAAAAAAGAATGCGCGGCAATACTGGCACCGTGAAGGCCGCTTCGCAGCCATCCTAAATATACTAATGAGAGTATGAGTATATGCGCCCAAACGCCTATGGGCTTTACGTCCAAGCCACTGAGGCTTTTACGGCTGAACTCGATAAGCAAGGCGAAAGAAACAATGAGAACGATTAAACGGATAACCTGGAAAATAAACGAATCAGCTATTATAAAGGCGATAAGATCCAGCCACTCGTTCAGCGCATGGACCAGGCCGAATAAACCCAGCCAAAGCCAGGGATTGCCTTTTTTTTCGCCCTTAGCTAATAAAAAACAGGCTCCGGCAAGAATAAAAAAACTCAGGCCGTATAGAAAAAAAATATAATCTATCTGGGACCTGAGGAAATTAAATATCATATTCTTGCGTCTCCAGCGGGCTTCCGGTTTTTATAAGGCATGTATCCCCCTCCAAGAGATACTGTTTCTTTAAAGGCTCGGGGCGCAAACAGCTATGACTATTAATTATTATAAAGAAAATTCCGGAAGTAGCAAGAATTAAAACTGCAGTTAGGGTAAGCTGGAGGAGGCTTGTTTATGCCGCTTCCGGAGGCACCGGTAGGATATCCGCGTAAATATCAAAGATATCTATCTGCTCCATATGCAGAAAATGCCCTGCGCCTTTGACGATCCTGACCTCGCAGCCGGGGATCTGGGAAGCCAGCGACTTGACATCGTCAAGGTCGATAATCGTATCTTTTTCTCCGTAGATCAGGAATGTCTTCTCCCGGATATTGGGAAGCTTGATCAAATCACCTATTTTTTTCGCCGATACCACTGCCAACCCGTGCTCATAAAAGGATTTCAGGTTCTCCGGGCTCATCGCATGGAACTGCTTGACGATCTTATTCTTAATGTTTTTTGAAAGGTTCTGGCCGAAGCTGCCGATCAATATATCCGCCATTTTCTGCCTGTTGTCCGGGTCTACTGCTAAACCTTCCCGGATTGTCTCAACCATCTTAGGATTAGCTTTTGTTCCCAGGCTCGCCAGGCATAATTGTTTTACCTGTCCGGGATACTTCGCGG
>JBAZIT010000003.1:0-30811 GCA_041651675.1 Candidatus Omnitrophota bacterium
GCAACGACCTGCGCTAGTACATTATGTTAAGTCAGTACTCAAGTATGAACCAGTTGCGCGCGAACAGGAAGGCGCAAGTACAAACATCATTACGCGCGCGATCCACATGGCAGAGCATGGTAGCTTTGATCGCGCATTTACTGTACTCTCTATTCTCGATATGATCGCCGCGCTTCACATGCGCATAACAGCATGTCCTCAACCTATTGGCATGTCGCGCGTACCAGGCATACCAGCGAGTGCGCAAAAATGGACAGGCGATGCAACTGCTAAGTTTGTCGCGCATAAAAGTGCATGTCTTGACATACTCGCGCGCGAACTTGCGCGCGAACATAGTACTGCTTCTGTTATCGCACTCGAGAAACAAAGAAATGATCCTTTGCGCGACTTCATTGCATTGCCTATATTCGCGCAATATGCTTTAGCTTCAGCTCCAGCCTTAGCGTTAGCTCCAGCTTCAGATTCGCGCGCGAAGTTCGAAGAGTGCGTTATTGACCTCGATGAGATAAGTGTATCTTCGCGCGACATTCTGCGCATCAATGATCACGACTTGCATAACTTGCGCGAACTCGCGCAAATCGAGATAGAAGATGCAGGACTATAATTATGCGCATGCGCGAACCCAATACGCACAATTGTTCTTTTTTTTGTGTGCATAGTATATCAACTTTCAAAATGGACAAGCTCACCATTGCAATAATCATCGCGATTATCATCTTAGTTATTTGCGTCATTGGCGCGATTGCTTTCTTCGCGACTCGCGCAAAGCGCGACTATGTCTACTACTTTATTTATCGCGTAGATATGGTAATCCCTGGTCCGGATACTTTTGTTACATTTGTAACACCAAACATAAAGATTGGCGAAGGATCTATCTTATCTATGTGGAAACCAGGCGCGCCAACTCATAAGCAAGCCGATATGGACACTATACCAACAACGTCAAGCGTAGAACTATCGCGCGCCGTACCAATCAGCTCTTCCGCCGACACAGAAAAACGGTATCTCTACGCCAAACGCGTTAGACCTAATGAGTGGAATCTTGCGGAAGTCGCAACGCAAGATATAACGCAATTCAATCCAACAGGTATTAGTACATGGATTTCACTCGGCAGCAATAAAACTATTGCATCAAACTTCTATCTGCAAAAACGTCTTGTTGATAAAAACGACACTGTATCGCGCAACATATTCGCGCCTGTCAACTTGTCTAATGGCGTTAGTATTCATAAGCCCAAAGGCGAACAAATCAAGTTTGTCAATGTGAAATATCCAAGTGTTTCGCTCCTTACTGTATCAATGCAAACTAGTACACGACCATTATCCGGCGGTTATCTGTCAGTCATATATAACATGCAGAGTTATGCTGTTATTCCTCTTGATCAAACACATATGCTTTTGTTCCATATCACTGATATAAAAATCGATCCAGTAACTGGCGAATACAAAGGATTCAAGCAAGTATCTACAAATGGTACTGACATCGTATTACACTTCGAGAAAATACAGACAAGTGACGAGTATATATGGAAACCCTCTGCAGAATAAACATATGCGATTACTCTTGATGCGCATAATACCATATCATCATGACTCATTTATTTTTTTCTCACATTTGCGCGCGTCATATATACATATCAAACACCTACAGAAAATGCAGTCGACAAGTGATGATAGAGATGCGCGCAATATGCGCCAATTCGTAACTCGCGCCAATGGTCTCAGATCATGGGCGCCAGCGCCACCAGTATCGCAAAGTGGCGCAATATGTGATTGTGCAATTGATCCGCGTACTGGTCGATCATATTGCATTTGCGCGCCCATTATGACTACTGATATGGCATTCGCGCAAGAAGATACGCGCATACGTTTGCGCCCTGCAACACGCATGGCAACACCTTGCGAGCGCGCTGCTCTCAAGAGACGACAAATGGTAATCGCGAAGTCAATGGCATGAGATTGGAATGCGCGAGACGAGACGAGAAAGTTTATTTTTTTCCCTATGTCAACTGATTGCAAAAAATAAGGTCATAATGATGCACTTGCGCGCAAGTACATCATTTGCGCGCAAGTACATCATTCGCGCGCGCATATGCATGGCATGTGAGAATTGCCATGTACGAATTAATGTATGTACGACTTACGCACAAATCGCGCACATTTTCAATAACATGGTCGCCAAATGGACCAATGTCACCCCTGCGCCCAATAAGATTGTGAATATCTTCGCTAAGCTTAATAATGATCGCTCGAACACGATTCCAATCATTACCAAATGCCTCGCGCCCCGATAGTTCGAATCGCGCATTAATTACAGGACCAGGACCATCCGGAGTTTGAGTACCCGCGACCTTTGTGCGCATGCGCATAACAATTGTATTCACGAGAATACCCATAGCCGCGGTCATCTTGATATACACTTCACTGGCGCGCGGAAATAGTAGAATATGCGATGCGGCGTTACCTCTTGACAAATACGCGCGCAAGTGAATGTATAATGGGCGCGTTTCATGAGTTAGTTCAATGTCGCGCGGCAAATCATACATTTGGTTGCGCACTGCCGCGTATAGCGAACTTTCGAAGAAGAACGCGCGCGGTTGATGTGTATCGGGTACATCTGCGCGAAGTCTAAGAAGATACCCATAGTTAATAGTCCCAGTTGATGCATAGTCCGTTAGCGCATTTGTCGCAGTAACGCGCATTTTCTCAGGATTCGGGCGCATACTACTGTTTATTGGCATATGGCGATCAAGTCCAGGAATTGCGGGACCATCCACTTGCCAAAGCTTAGCAGGATCTCCTTTAAGCGGATGAAAGTCGCAGTGATGGAAGATGAATGAATATGTTTTGCTTGTGTCAAGCGTATCATAGTTGAATGTGCTCAACCCACTGGCGATCGCGCATTCATTAAACGCCTCGCGATATGTCTTTGGACCCATCCAACGCAAGCCACTAACATCATATGCGCGCGCAGATGCCATTAACCATTCGCCATTATGATAGTACAGCGTTACCCTTGTTCCATCAACAACTTGATAAATATCGTAGTCGCGAATGTTTTGCATACAATATTTGCGAATTCCGCTACTCATATTTGTTAGCATAATAGGACTCGGAGGCACAAGAATAGAATAGTCCGCGCGCGCATCTACAACGGCGCCATTCAATCCTTCCGCGCGCGACTTCATAACAACAAGCTCATGATATCTATTTTTGTAGTTCTTTGTCGCAATTTCTATCCCACACTTAGCAGCATGTTCGCATAGACTCGCGTACCATGTAAGCCATTCTTCTTCGGTCCGTCCGACATACTTACACGTGTCGCGCATAGATTGACAGAACCCGCTTAATGTGCGCGGATCGCATACTTTCACATCAACAATTGCTGGATCAATAGCTCGCGCGCTTGACTCTGGTGTTGCCATGCTTTGATAGTAAATATATGTATTGGCAAATATCAATTTTATGACTAGTTCCCTTCTCGGAAGATAGTAAATATACATCGAATACTATCTTTAAGCTATATCCCCATTTTGCATCATACATACATAATGAGCACAGCAACATTCGTACTAATGCCAGGCGATGAATTCGCATACCACGAGTTTCCAGAAATCGCGCATATCTTCTATGGTAATGGCGTGTCGCGCGCAACTTTGCGACATACTGCTGGCAGCATCAGTAGCAGTAGCAGTGATGCGCCAACAACTAACAGCCCGATTAGTAGTGATAATATCGAAGTCTTCGAAGATACATCGCGCATTATGAATGTTTATTCGATTCCCGACATAGATCGCTTACGAATTCTTACTGATGATTTCGGAGGTAATCATGTACTAGCATATCAATTTGCTACAATCATCAAGCGCGAAGCACATATACGCGCGCAATTCCAACAACATGCCAATCATGACATTATGATGCGCCAATTGGTTATTATTGGTCAAGATCCAAACATATTCTCATCGCGCATCATTATTCCGCATGTGCGTATTGTTGGCGAATCTTACATTGATATGCTGTTGCGCACAAGTGTAACTACACTCGCGCACAAGGTCATACGATCTGTGAGGCGCGCGCGCAAAGATGTAGTCAAGACGACAGCGATGCGCATGATATCGGCAAATGAACAACCAAGTACTAGCGAGCGCGAGGGACCTGATGATGGCGCAAAAAGGCGCGTCGTTCAGTTTCCGTTCCCCATTTTGGCAATCATCGAAAGTGCTGGTAATTCCGCTCAAGTTGGATCATCGCGCGCTTCAATGATCTCGCCTAGTATGTCTGTAACAATTGACTCCATAGACATCGAACCCCTTGGTAAATACCCGCATATAAGTCCTTTCTGGCGCCCGCAAGCTATCGACCCTGAGCGTAAAACTTCATGGGCGCGCAGCGATACATATCAATGGCGCGAAACTCAACCACTCGAGACATTGCCTAGTAATCGCGCGCAGCAACAGCAGCGTATTAGCTCATATTCGTCAATCATGCAAACATATGACTACTTGCGCGCATTATTTCGATTTCTATTTGGCGCGCGACCATGCTACTCTATCGAAATTCCGCTATCATATGGCGCGAGTACAATGAGCAACGTGCAAAAACAAAATGATGGGTTTGTTGATCGCGAGGAGAGTAGTAGTATGACGACGACGCGCGATGACACACAACTTCGCGTAATTACGCTAGAACCCAAATATGCGCACATCTTGGATGCACTAAGCAAACTCTCAAGTTCTGCAGGGTTTGTCATCAATACAACAAGTATGGCGAGCATTCTAATGGAGTTCCTTGCACATGGATTGTTGCGCGCATACTTGCAAGTAGTGAGTAGCGCATTACTTACAACTCGCGAAACATCATCGTCATCCGATGACGAGCGCGCGCTTATCGAAGCTGATGAGATCGCGCACCATTGGGTAATAGAGATAAACGCGCGCACTGAGTCGCGCAAGGCAACCGCGCAGATGGATGCGGAATTCGCGCGAGTTCGCACACTCGCGCGAATCATCATAGAAACTATAGGACGCGCGAAGATAAGTTCTATTCTCACGCGACAAGATGGAACCATGACAAACGCGAATTTATTATCATCTAACCCTTTGCGCATCACTACGCAAGATATTGGCACAAATGTTGATCAATCTGGACTAAAACAGTCCACATACTTAGGCGTGCGCGAAGGTGAATTACTCGCGCTACTTAGTGCGCGCGAGCGTTCTCATGTACTTGCGCGCCTCGACATGCTTCTTCGCCCGCCTCCGTCTGTCAAGTGTAAGCATATTGACGTATTGCGCGACATACGCGAGGCAGTAAGCGCATCTAGTGCAAAGCGCGCCCTCGATGGTTGCGCTGGCATCTTTGATATCGCGCACGTTCCCGATAGTGGCACGTCGTCGTCTGATGATGACTCAATGCAACTCATACCATGTCTCATTTGTGGTGTGCCTGTTTGCTGTCCTCATATCATCAACATCGCGCGCGCAATCGCGCGCCATGCAACATATCAAGAGGAACGCACAATACTCTCGCCTTACATCATGAAAATACATGATGCGAATATACATTATTGCGTTATATGTGGTGCAGTATTTGACTGGAATAAAATTAATGATGATGATCGCGATGTAGTTCATAAGTCCGCGATAGACAAAGAACTAACAGATATGATATTCCATGAAATCGCGCTAACTACTCGCATGATTCGCGCGACTAATGTTCCAGATCAAATCGCATTTCATCGCGCGATTGTTCGTCACATCTATCCCTTTATAGAGATCATAAGTTCGCGCGTTTATGTAACGCAGACTAGCGCGACTGATGTAGCGCGAGCCAAACTGCATATATTCATTACAATCTATGTCTTTGCTGATTGTATCGTAAATATGGACTCTATGGGTATTGTGTTCGAAGGGTTTCGATTGGATGATGCGCGCACATCAAGGGGGCGCGAGCGCGAGCGCGAGCATGACAAGACCGCGCGCGTGATTAAGTACGCGATCGATAAAATTATATCCATAAAGAATGTACAATTTAACCTTGTTCCAAATTTTACGCGAGACGTCGTAAGCGAGAATCTTATAACAGCTGTCGCGCAATTACGTCGAGTCGCGCACGTTATGCCGCAAGAACAACAACAAGCCACGGACTATCGAAGCATGCTTTATCTTGATCCCGTTTTTGAGTTTCTGACAAGCACTGGAGCGACGAGTACGCGCAAGCATAATCCAATCACGCTATTACCATCCGCGCGAGATCTGCGCGCGAGTAATGGTGAGAGCATAAACATATATGCGCGCCTTCTTGCGAAGAAGCAAACAACTGATGCGAATGATGCGCTATTCCTTGGACACTTGCGAATCATTTATGAAAACAGACTTTTCGCATATCCTCTCGCAACAACCAATAAGAAAATACTGGACCTCTTGACTAAAATAACTCGCGAGAATGAAGCTATGCGCGCGCAAGACAAAGAGTTACTTGCGCGTATCTCGATACTCACGCAAATCGCGCCAACTAAGACAATATTGCGAGATGGCGCGCACGCACTGTCATTTCCATTCGCGCGCGTTAGTCTTTCTGAACTATATGATGAACAAGGGCGCGCGCATGTTTGGGCAACATATGTGATCGCAAATCATGGTAATGCTGATATGCAAGATGCAACTGAGACTTATCGCGATGAACCTATTGGGAAACGCCCAACTCTCGCGCCTGGCGAATATATCAAAGATAGACGTTGCTCTATTTGTGGCAAGACAATGACCGAAGCGCGCCAAACAAATAAAGATGATGCAATATGGTCCGCGCTCACAAAACGCGAGCTTGTTGATGACTTTTATAAATTCTATCAAGTACGTTGCCCAGAAGGTGGAGAGCACGAATTCGCGAATGTTGGTGCATCCAAAGGAAAGGACGAAGGCAAATGCAAAAAATGCGCCATTCCTCGCGATGTATCATTGCGCGCGCTCAATGGCGATGATAGAAATAAGTACTTTGATAAGTATGTTAGCGTGTTTCGCGAATATATCGCGCAACCACTAAGCGATCATAATATATCATTCGAGACAGCTACGGATGATGACGCGAGTACAGGCGCATCATTAGCACATATCGCGCGCGAGTTCATTGATAAACCATGGACATACAACTATGAAGCAGTCATTACTTGCGCAGAATCACTAAACATCGCAAGCGTTCGCTTGCAATCAATCGGTGCGCGCGAAGGATTGACTGATGATGAACTAATGAGTAAAACCTATGTTGTGCGCGAGCCAATATCGAGAGATGATGCGCGCATACTCACTTTGCGCGGTACAATCATAGAGTTACTTAACATGTACACAATCTTGCGCAATGTCCCGGAACATATGAAAATACGCCAACGAACAGCTGCGCAACTTGTCGAAGATTTGCGCAAAAGTGCGAATACGACAACTGCGCAATTCGATCAAGAATGCGCGGATCTACCTGGTTGGGATATCATACTTGCGCAAGTCTATCCGAGTATTGTTGCGAGTGCGACTACATCAACATTCGCGCTCGAAAGCATCATTTCGCGAGTTCTTACTGAATTCGCGTTTAGTGATCGCGAACCCGCTGATATTGCGAACTATTATTTGGAGATGCTTGCAAAACTCATTCATGCTCTCACAACGTGCGGTAATGGTCTATGCGCGTTGTTCGCGCGCGAGTTCTTTGCGAGTGTTGATGCGCGTCAAAATGTGACTATGCGAAATGAATTTTTCAATGTGCTAGTTTTGGAAGGCACGAAACTGAAGGATGCGCGCGAGAATAAGTATGTTAGTGATGATATCGATGATGATGCTGTTCCAAATACTGACTATGATATTGACGATGATGAGCGCGACCCATTTTCGCTAGACTCGTTTGATGTTGATGATGACGATGATGAATCGGGTGTTGACATGAAGTTAGGGCGAGACATAGGATGGTAATGAATGCATGCATGCTCGATGCGCGCGAATGCATGTATATGCATTCGCTCATCATGCGCGCGCATGTATGTACACACGCATTCGCTCATCATGCATTTATTTTTTATATTTTGAAAGTTGCACCAATTAGCAGACCTCTATAGTATCGTTGCGTGTATCTGTCATAACACTTACTTACCTTTTCTATCAACTCTCTTCGGTAAATTGAAAACGATGGCAACAATTATTCCAATTTGCAAGGCAGGTACGCTCAAGACAACGACTATGACGAGTGTGGGAGCTCCCAAGTGCGATAGCGCAAGTCAATGGGATGCATTCGGACCAGATAGCGATACCAGAAGCGAAGAGTCTGGTATTTGTCCAACATGTCATATTGTCATGGAGATTCAGAATGACGAGTATGTTTGCAAGTGCGGACGCATCATTACATGCATTGAGCGACATATATCTAGCGAAGTCGCTGAGTACAGTCAAAACTCGCAAATGTCTCGCAGGCGCTACTATACTCCGCGCACTCGAACTAGTGATTTGTTCGCGGCAACAAGCGACCACTTGTTTGAACGTCGCGAAGCATATGCGCGAGATCTCGCGCGCATATCAAATGTCGCATACATACCAGGTAGTTCGCTAATTGATAACGATATATCAATATTGCACAATCGTGTACCTGATTCTAAGGTATTAGTCGAGACTGCGCGTATCTATTGCTCAATGAAAGAACACGCATCTGCCGGTTCTCAATCATTTCCATATATTAGTGGCAATGCGCGCGATGAGTTGCTCGCAGCAATCATGTTTCATGAGGGGAATAAAACGCGATGTTTTGCAAGTCGCGATATCGCGAATATGATGAACTTGCGCAGTGATGGGATGGGGCACGGTCATGAACATCTTACATATCTCGCATCACTTGGTTATTTCGCCATGGATACAGTTGTCGAGACCAGAGCCGCCAAGATTCGGTACTATTATGAACAAATAATAGATCCATTCATCAAAATCGTGTATGCTAGTGATCCAAGTATTATCGATAGCATATCGCGCAACAATATGAATTTCATCATGGAAATCGTTGTATGCGCGACTTCTTCATTTATCGGAATACGAAGCCAATTGCAAAGTAAGATTGTTGGTACGATATGGTTCCTGATCATAAATTCGGGCTATAATATTTCATCGAATGAAGTCGATGAGAGATCTGGCGGTATTAAAAAAGCAACATTCACTCGATTCACAAGTGCAATAAATAGTAGCGAAGTGCTGATGAATATCGCGCGCAAGTATGGTATGTGTATTGACTAACGCGCTGAACTTTCTTGTCTCTTAAGACTCGCGCCTTTTTTTGTATGAAACGCAGATATCTATCATTGGTATAAACATTCGAGTAAATGTCTGCTGCTGCTACTACATCGGATGATATGGATGTATGCGCAAAGGTAACTTGTCAATCGACCACATTAATGGGCGACATTATTGATAAAGGAACATTCTGCACAGTTCGCGCGATTGCTGGAAGGTCTGATATTGTCGCGAAGGTATATACGCTTAAGCATCAATGCGCGCGCACCATACGCGCGATCGCATCGATTGATAAAGTGTCGCACGCGCGCGCGAGCTCGTGCCCGAGCACGAGTACTACTGAGACTGATGATAGCGAAACGGCGACACTCGCGCATTATCGCACATATATCGAAGAAGTGCGCGAGACTGGCGCGATTGTCGCGCATAACCAATCAACTGGTCGCATGCGCATTACATTGTATGTAATCATGCCAAAATACGATATTAACTTTGGCAAATATTTGCGCGAGTATGTTCGAAGTAATGATACTGGGCTACCAGCTTGCATCACTCTCAAGTTAGCGCGCGAGTTGTTTGGCGCATTATGCGTACTTGAACATGCGCACATTATTCACGGTGATATCAAACCTAGTAACATTATGGTTCGTATGCATGGAGGCGCCGCGTTTGACTTAGAAGCTGTTGATTCTTATGAATTTGTACTATGTGACTTTGGGTCCGCGCGCAAACTCAAAGATGGCGAAACTGAGTATCATCCGGCGATTGTTGGCACAAATGGTTATATGGCGCCAGAAATAATGCTTGGTATGGCATATTCGTTCCCGGCTGATATATGGTCAGCCATGACTACTATTATGACATCGATTATTGGGTGCGAGATTTTTGATGCGACAAACCATGACGATATGATTTATGGCAGTAATACGGATGGCGCATTCGCTAATACATGGGATGTTGATGGCGAGAGTGAAGATGAAGATACGGCGACTGAAGTTGATTCGCGCGACTCTGATCATTCGCATGACGAGAGCAAGAGCGAGAGCGCGAGCGATAGCTTTGACGCGTCTGGTGTAGAATTCGCGCAAATGTACGCGATGATTGTGGAAATGTATGCGGTTATTGGCGCGCCTCCTGTAGCATTCTGCACGAATGCGCGCGCGTTCTACAATAACGGTTTACCCCGATATCATACTAATATGCGCTCCGGGTCAGTTAGCGCATTCATCGGTAATAATTGCACGATGAACCCGCAGCATGCGCGAAGTATTGGCGAGTTCGTTAGTATGGGCTTGCGCTATATGCCACAGGATCGCGCAACCGCTTCTGACATTGTGCACGACCCATTCCTTCTTTGTGATTAATAGTAAAAAAGGCGCATGCAATAACTAATATAATACCATATTCGCAGAACGAACGAACAAGGACAGAGAAGAATATTCTAATGCCAAATATTACTAGATCAAGTGTAATAGGTGCGATGGTTGTGGCAGTCATCATACTTATTATCATACTACTTATTGCCACGTCGATGTGGAACAAAGATCGCGCAATGACAACATTGGCGCGCGAGTATGCGCGTGGGTTCTGGCGCGCAACTAGTGAGAATTGCCTAATACGTGGCTGCGCGGATGCATTTGTGTACATAGGGCGAGATGAAAATTTACCACCAAATGAGCTAAGTGGTATGTCTGTCATTGTGCGCGCGAATGATCACGCGCAATATGATGACTCGTTACCAGATGGTTTATTCCGACTAGTTATAACTAGTTTCTCTGGCGAGCAATGCGGAAACGCGCGCATTATCTTTGATGAAGATCAAACATATGACATAAAAATAGTAACTGACTTAGCAAGTGGGCGCATGACGTGGATCATTGCGCGCGATGGTGAGGACTCGCGCATTATATGGGAAAAGAATAACGGAGTGTCGTCGATGTTAGCAGACTCGTGAGGCGCATCGCGCATTATAAACGATATAATGCGGCAATAATATGAAGTTAGCGCGTGATTCCAAATTCAGCCGCGGGACTCTTATATCGTTGCTTGTGTGTGCGCTTAGCACAAGCGACACGCTAACTCTAACGATCCACGGTGCGATATCTTTTGTGCGTGGCGGATATGGCACTCATGCATATCTTGTAATGCATTTCTTACAAGCATGCCTATTTTTTTGTACATACAATCAATCTCCTCGCGCGCGAATCAAGTCTTCATACGACATCGCGCGATCAAGTCCTAATATGATCGCATCCAATGAAATATATCAAAAAATAAGGGGTCATGCATTGCAATGAATGATATTATGTCGCGATGGACTATTATCATAATAAGTCAACGCGCGCATCACTGTTTATCTTCATCATCTTCATACACATGTTCATCTTCTTCAGTTAATTCATCTTCGTCTTCTGGCGGCGATGCTGCGGCTTCAACGAATTGCTCTGGTTCTGGTACGGTCGTGCTCGCAGTCGTGCTCGCAGTCGCAGTCTCGACCTTTGTTGCCGTAGGCGCGCGACTCTTGGATGATTTTGATATGGCTCTACTATCAGCCATCTCATCAACAACGACGCGCGCGATATCAACTAACTTTTGCGGGAACATACCGATAGAGCACATTCGTGGCAAATATCCCGACGATGCACTGGGTAATCCCTTGTGTCCGGAAATCATCACATAAGTAAACATCAAGCTAACGATACTTTTGAACAAATAGCGATATCCGCGCACAATGATTTCTTTTTGTTCTTGCGTGCATGCAATGCCTCCGTGAAACAATGACGCGATAAGGTCATCATGCGCGGTATAGTTTGTAAGATGAGGGCAAAGTGTTGGCTCTCGTATTTGATCCATAACTTGCGTCACTTCAATAACATTATGTCCGGTAGTAATTGCCTTGAAGCACATTTCATGAATATGCTCGAGCCATTTGTTAATAGGCGCGTGATACGTTGGGATTGGATCAAAGTACCGATCCCTCGACACATCCTTATTATTAATGTCGTTTGGTTTCGCCATTGGTACAATAGGATCATGGAATAACAGAACTCTAGTAGATTTGTCAATAATTTCGATAGCCTTGCAATACAAGATGCGCATAATAGTATCGATCGTAACCTTTGACGATTTACCAGACTGACTCTTATTTGGCGCCTTCGCTTTGGTGGCGCGCGGTGTTGAAGTGGGTGCTTTCTTAAGTGGCATTACTGTGCTAAGTTGGTTTGCCTGTTTACTTACTTTATGATCCTACAACAGGGGTGAGATAAATATACTTTCGTATTTTCAATTTTTTATATTCACCTTGCGCATTCGACTTATGCACCTCGCAGGCATATACGGCGAGAAAAATGAAGTTAGACAAATCATAATATATATTTGCCTATGACTTCGACATCAGTTACAAGGGTGCAAAGTGGGAGATATTCTGCTAAGCAACAAACCACATCTCGCGAGGTTTTGCGCGAGTACATTCACACATTCGCGCATGATTTCGCGCCAATCACGCGCGTATCTGAAATACCTGGTAGCATGACTTACACCGAACTCCCGGACGCACTAAAAAAACGCGCTACACACATTGGGCAAATAAAACTATTCTTAAGCGAGGTCCAATTTTTGTCATTGCCAGAAACATCACAATGCGATATCGTTGTATATGCTGGTTCCGCGCCTGGTCACACGCGCCAAGTACTCGCGGATATGTTTCCGCGCATTCGCACGTTTATCCTCGTTGATCCGAATGAGCATTACATTATGGGTTCGCATCGAGGCGACAACTGCGTATACTTGCGCATCAGCGACAACGCAACTCGCTCATTTGTGCCATACGGCAATAATATTAGATTCTTGTTCAAGGATGGAACAGAGGCGCGCGGATCAAAAATAGACTATCCACCAAGCACTTCGCGCGTAACATCAAGTGGAGAACCTTGCGCGACGGCTGATGAGATGATAGATACAATTGTCGCGCATATGAGTAGTACGACAGCGACCGCAACAACACGCTTCTACATCATAGAAGATATCTTTACTACTGATCTTGCGTGTGCAATCGCGCGCGCATTCGATAGCACACAGCGTATCGCATTCATCTCGGATATCAGAACGCGCAGCGCTAACGAAGAACATCCCAATGATGCGGATGTAGTTGTTAACAATATGATGCAACAACTATGGGTATCAGACATGCAACCTCGCGCGATTATGCTCAAGTTTCGCACTCCATTCTTTAACGATGATGCGCGCGAGACCATTGCGCGCATCTCGTTACCAGAGAATGCAAGTATTTGCGCGCAATACTATGAGCGTTTTAGTACTACATTAGATCAGGTATATAACGCTCCATCTCGCGTATATCGATATCTTGCGAATGATGGTCTGTATTTACAAGCGTTCGCTGGTCAATCATCATCAGAGACGCGCCTTGTGGTGACTCGCGCAACAAGTAATAACTATGCGCGTCTAACTGACTATGATGTGCGCACGTATGAAGATGCTATGTTCTACTACAATAGAATGCGCGAGTATGCGACAACTGCGCGCCATAAGAGTAAATGGCGCCTAATCGATGGACTCGATGGCTGTCCTGATTGTGACTTGATGATGCGCATACTTGGAGGCGCCACGCAAATACCGTTACAGATGTTGCATAATGTATTAGCAATCAGTCACCGCACGCTCAAACAAGATGGGCATGGTTCCGCTTTTAATGTATCAAGTCATTAATAGGACCGAGCCAAGTCGAGCCAAGACGTGTGCAAAAAAATAAGGATCGTGCGCGCGAGCACGGGCACATATGCTCGCGAGCACATTTACACATATATAACATCAAGCACACTAGTTATTTTTTTCTCACTTCCACTAAGTATCGTCACGCACACTCCTTCGCGCACATTAATCTCGCGAGTCAAGACCGAGAATTTTTCACAAGTAATGCGCGCGCCTCCATCAAGAATGATAATCGCGAATATTGATAGATTCTTTGTAATCATAGCAGTCACAAAATCCACATACATTTCTACGAACTTGTATGTACGCCTTGCATTGATTATGATTGTTTGCACACCTTTTGCGCCAACTGTTCTCCGCGGACCCATAGGTGGACTACCTACATACTCTGTAATAGATCCATAATGAGTACGACTTGTAGCTAAGATGCCGCGCGCAACTGTAAGACTCGCGTGTGGTGCGAACTCGATAACATTACCAACATTTGGCAAACGCTGTAGTAGTTCATCAACAACACGAATCGCAGCCGTTCCCATTGCGCGCGCATGTATGCGCGAGAACCTGCTAAGCGATTGACTATCGAGACCATCTATTGTCTTGCATAGTTCTGACGCAAGTGTAAGAGCGACTTTACTTGGTCGCGCATGTACTTCGTCGCGAGATGATTGACTTAGAAGCGCATCATGCGCATCATCATGCGCATCTGCATTTGTTGATGTTGATGCGCATGAAGGCGCTGCTTCTGTCGCAGATGAAGTATCGGCTTCTGTGTACATAGGCGCAGCGGGTCCTTGCGCGCGATCTTCTTGTATCTCGCAAGCAAAACCGAACGACTGCGCAAGCATAGGAATGCGATCAACATCATAAAGCATACGAATGAATGGCACGCAACTCCCAAGCACTTCCTTGATTCTTTGTTGGTATTTCGAATCAAGACCATTCGCCTCACATATGCGCCTAATAGTGACCGACAATGAGTTCGCCATAAAGAATCAATATGTACTTTGATTTATATTAAGTTGCAATATTCAAAAAAATATTATTGTATTGGGCGGGTTTACGTCCGATGCATTCTCATATATGACTTGGGGAAATATCGAAGTCAGGCGATATAGTGAATGAATCCGAATGGCATAGCCTATACGATGTGTCACCTACCAATACGATGTTCATCAAATACGCGGAAATTAATATTTGTCGCAACCAGTTTATCACCTCTTGCCCATTTGTTGGAAATGATGATGCGCGCCCTCCCCTTGTTGTCCTCCTCCGCTTAATCTTGAAATGATATAATGCTGATTGCCATAAATTGACATGTTTCGTGCGTCCGAATGCATCCGCGCGCGAATTCACATCATCGCGCTCAAATACTCGCCTATCAAATATGCCCCCATCAAATCCAATACCGACAAGAATAACATATGGTATGCGGTGAGTTTCATAAGTGTGCGCGAAATTCATCTCTTCAATCGCTTCAGCATCGGATGGCGCAATAACGCGCATGCATGCACGTTCATGTTCGCGCATAGTATCAAGCGCGCGCGTCATTGTTTGCGCAGTCGCGATATAGTCACTGCCACTGCTCGCGCGCATCACATGACATATATCGCTTAAGTTGCGAAATGCGCAAATTACGCTTAGGTCATCATACTCCATAACGAAGTCAACATCTATCATATCGGCGGATATACGATATGTCGTACCCAGAGCAAACTTACTAACAGCATTTCTATCATCATCATTTGCATCAACTCCAGGCGTACTCAGTTGTATGCGCAATCGCTCATACTCTTCGATTGATAAGTCGCGCGCGTTAGCTATTGCTTGAGCATGTGCATATTTGACAGCACCTTGAGTCGCAGTATGTTCGAGAGAAATTGCGAGAATGTCAGCATTCGTTATGTGACTTCCATCTATCATCATATCTTGGATAACTTTCATAGTCAATTCGCCGATTTTCGCGCCTGTTTGCGCGACCATTCGTATGAGTTCATATGCGAACCAGTTGCGACTACGGTTGCGCGCGATTATATTGTGCATGTGTAATTCCGCATAGTCCGTGTCTGGTATGGTCGGTAAACCTGCTTCATCAAACTCGACGTCTATGAACTCATCGAATAACATATGTTTGCGCACTCGCAAGCAAAGAATGATATCTTCGCGAGTTGTTGGAAAGGATCCGCGCGAACCATTCATACATACAAATGCACGATGTGTTGCAATGTTGCGCACGCGTCCCATCATCTGTATGCATGTTTGCGCATCACATGATCTATCAGTAAAGTATCCAAACAGCGAGTCAAAATGTTCGCGCTCAAAAGAGACGCCTGCTGTTAGTGTTGGCGTGTAAATCAGAATGTCGCACTGTGTCCAACATTGATCGACTTCGCGAAAGTCGCGCACTTTCACGCTTACCGGAGTCTCTGAACTGTAAAATTTAATGATTGGTCTCCGAACATTCTTAGGAAGTAGCTCATATCTGCGCATTACCATATCATTGATTGTTTTACCTTCCATGAGACTATTCGCGCAAATAACAATATGTTCATTCTTGTCAATGCATTTCATCAAAACAGTAAGCCACAAATCGACGTTTTGTGTAAAGTGCCATGTGTCATCGCGCGCGTTTTTGTACGTATTATGAACATGCACAGAATCATTCCAACCACGCATGCGCCCAATAACGCCATACGTTCTATTGGTCATATATGCATCGAGCGCGAGGCAGATTTGCGAGTTTTTGATCAACCAGCTAAAAACTGCGAAGTCAAGTGCGCGACTCTTGGAAAGACCCGAATCGAACTGACTAATAATAGACTCAGACTCGTCCATTATTAGTAAATCGATTGATCCGCCAAACTGTTCGGGCTCAATGCGGTGTAATGATTCAACTTGCACTATCATTTTAGTAAACGCAAGAGTTCCTGTAGCTTCTGTGTATGGAACAAACTCAGGGAACGCGGTTGCAATTGATCGCGTGAATGTGCGCCGAAACGACAAAATGATAACGCGCAAATCATCATTACTTTGCTCGAGATCATTCACAAATTTGCGTAACATTTTGGTTTTACCGAGTTTCATTGGCGCCTGAACAAATACAGTACGAGCCATCGGATATGGATGCATTACTGAGTCCTCATACACATCTAACTTCGAGCACTTTTGCGCGAGAGAACTAATTTTCGCGCAAGTATGTTCAAAGCTTGCCTGTTGCTTGAGCGCGAGTTCTACATAGTCGCAATGATGCGCGCCTTCTAATGTGATAGATGCGCCACTTTGCCCATGTCTGCATATCTCGCGATACGTACAGCTTGTTTCATCATATGCATCGTTTTGAGTGACAATAACAACAACTGTATTATCATGTTCGTGAGTGCGCATGCAAATATCACAATAACTAGGCTTCTTCCGATCGAATGAGATGATTGCGCCATTTGCGCAATCCCTGAGAGTATGTACGCCTGCGCCATACTTTGCATCAATGAGTTGGCATGCGCGCGCGATGTATTTGGGCAAACATGATGGTGACGTGACGTCAATGGATTGCTTTACGTTTGCGTCTTCGCAACATTCATCATCACAAACTAGATGTTGCGCGATTGCGCAAACGAGCGCGTTCGTTTCATCTTGCAAACAGTTGCTTGCGGACACTTTCTTAACTCGCACACTTCCCGGTTTGACACATCCAATAACGCGCAAGTTGTGTTGTGTGGAATTAATAGACCTATCAATAAGTGCGCGCATACGATCAGGGACTGCGCAAATGAGTGCATCAGTAAATCGCGCGGCAACTTTGTTACTGTTGACCATGCGCGCGATTGTGATATGCGCGCCAAATCGATCCGGTTCACGCTCATCCAGAGACTCGCACACAATGAAGTCCGCGCGACTTATGATGCTATGAAACATAAACAAGAATACGTCTATAGCATACTTAATGATCTCTTCTAGGCACGCGCGAAACTCATCAACTGACATCCGTGGGCGCGATGATGATGATGATGAAGCTGCAGCAGCATTAGCATCGACTTCATCACGGCGATCGCTGTCTTGTGATAAATCAATATCTAGGACAAGTCTATGCCAATCATTCCCGCGAATCACTTCTTGATAATCACACATATCTCCTCGACTCGCGAGCATCATGCGCGCAGACTCGCGCCAAGAGTGCCCATCAAAGCGCAAAAATCCACGCTTTGATGGCGAGAACACGATCAATGTGGTAGATGTCATAGGCGCGCGCTCACATGCAAGGGCATATCTTGGATATACTGGAATGCTCATAAGTGATGACGACGTCCGATGTACTTAGTTTGGATCCATTTCATTTTTTCGCACCAAAAAGGGGTAGATGCGGAGGACAAAAAAAATGGCGAATATGAAAAGATGAGGACTAGAACTATGACTATGACTGGGACCAAAAAAGACAAAAACAAACATCGGCTTGTCTCATTTTCTTTAATACATTTTATGGCTTAACGATGTATTGACATCCATCCTTATCAGATAAATAGCTAAAGATACCTATCCAATACTCGTCATCAGGTCGCGCATAAAAAGCAGTTTCTGATTCTCCTAACACTTCTGGAATAACATCAGCGAGCGACTCGCCAATAGGCGATGCGCGAAACTCTGCCCAATATGCGCGCATTGCCGCGCGAAACAATGCGAATTTATCGCGCATTGCGCGCGTGTATCCATCTGGCAAGCTCATCGATAATACATAATTGCGCGGTACTTGGCTCATGCGCAAATGCATGGTATATGGCGCGAAGCATTCATCACTAATCACGATTTCGCCAACTCTTGGCGCGGATCGCTTTACATACTTGCGCAACTTTCGCGCGCGCGTTACATCACCCATATGTTCGAGGTTATTTGCGAGAGTAACAAGAATTGGCGCGCATACGAGAGCGCGCGCCGCTTCCTTCTGATCTGCTTGGCGACTCATTTTTGAATATGTTACTTATATTTCTATAGGAGATGTCTGAAGATTTCAAACCTAGAGAGCAAGTGGAAGATACGGAGGCTGAGTGTGTAGAAATGACCGATGATGATGCGCATCATGATAAACTTAAAACATCTATCATCTACAATGTCATGGACTTCTACGAATGCGCACTCGCGCACACTCTTGGAACTCGCAGGTTCTCGACACACACCGAAGAGGGTATACCCATTCAGTCGAGTTGTATCGCGCATGATGCATGTGACAGTAAACCGCACATGGTCGTCATGTTACATTATGATGCGCAACTCTTGCGAGACATCATCGGGACGTTCGATGGTATGATTTTGATACTTGGTTCGCATCCAAGCGAGCGTGATATCGAGCACGAGCGCGCCCGTGTTCGCATCATGTTCGTTAATATGATGCAGTTCATGCGGTGCGCGCCTATTCGTTCTGAACATAGCGCTCTCGAGATTTTCCATTATATTTCGACTGAGATGGCGTACATGCAAGAGAGTACAAGTACGAGCACGGGCGCGAGCACGGGCACGAGCGCAAGTACGTGCGCAAGTACGTGCGCAAGTACGGGCGCAAGTATGGGCGCAGGCACGAGTATGGGCGCAGGCGCGAGCACGAGTACGAGCACGAGCACACGCACGCCCCAACAACTCGACGCGCATAACTTTGTTCTTGGTTTGCGCTTACTTTCTGAGACAACGAGTATCGCGCATATCATTGATGGAATTATTGCAGACTGGCGACGTGCCATGGACCCTTCTGAGATGGTTGCGCTTGGTCATGCTCATTCCATCCAAATCCAAAGCATGATTCGCGCAAGGTCAGATCTCGCGCGAATCATGAATATCGACATTGCTCGCACACAAACAACACCTTTGCTCATCGAAGTGAAAATGTTCCTTTGTCAGGATTTAGTCGATCATGCTCATTCCATATGCGCGGGGCAATCGGACGTTATCATGACATACAGTGTACGCTCTTCGAACTTGGATTATGTTTTGACATGCAGTGGAGATCACGCGCGCGAAGTCATCAACATCGCGATAGATGGCGAGTCTGAATCAAATCTTATCATCGAAGGCGTTACGTCTTCGAATGATGTGCGCATCCAAACATGGACCGCGCGCGCAACTCATGAGCAGATGTGCGCCTTTGTGCGCGAGACCACGCGCGCATGATGAGGAAGAGCTAAGTCCTACTTTTTTTCGCGCACATCCATCCTATTTACCCTTGTACGCGCATAACATCAACTGTCCATAAATATAAAAAAAATTGAATATCGTTATGAATATTATCTTTATCACAAACACCGCAATCACGCATCGTCGATAAAAATGGCTGCAACACCAGTTAGTTCAGATCAACTTAGTGCCGAAAATATGGCTTTGATCAAAGCGATCGAAGCTAGAATGCAACATGAAGTCAGAACGGAAGTCCAAAAAAGTACTGATGATATCATGCATGTTCTTGATGAAATTAGGGCAATGCTTAAGACCGCGCAAACAAAACGCACAACATCGCACGCGGGTAGCAGTGGCGGCGCAACTCGCACTACAACTAGTAGACCAGTTAGGAAGCAAAAGAGTATTCGCGAAATTGTCGCGTACTTGTTCAGTAAGGACTTGCCGAGGGCGCTCGAAATCTTCGGAAAAGTGTTAGAGTTCACTGGCGAACTTAACCCAATTGATAAAAAGATGAAGGTGCCAGTACCAAAAGAGAAAATCCCCGCGCATCAATGCACTGCAATGAAGAAATGGTGTGATAGTAATGCTACTACTCCAATCTACGCCGAAATTAAGGAACAACTTATGCGGTATGGCGATGAAATCATGCAATCCGAAGAACCGTCTGTCGACGCAGAAGAACCGGAAACAAGTGGCGATGCACCCGCGAGCGATGATCTTATTGACGGTCCTGATGATGATGTACCACAACCTCCAACAGATGCTGATACAGCTCGCGCGCCTAGTGGTGATGTTGCTGATGTAGTTGCAACTGCGACAACAACGCGCGTTACTACTAAGAAAGCTCCAGCACCTCGCGCAACTACTAAGAAACAATCACCTCCCGCGCGTAATCCAGCAATCTCGCGCACTTGATCAATAATGATGCGCAAAAAATCATATATTGTCATATCATGATATGACAAAGTCATGACAAAAGTCATGACATTATTTTTTTTGCCAGTTCCTCGCGCAATGTTCTGAGTGTCTCAACAGTTTGCGCGCTTTCCGCAATAAGGCGCATACCCTTATTTGCGCGCCCTTTTGCAGATGACTCAGGTACAGCGAAACCTTCGAATGTCCTAGGAAAGATTATTGCTAATCGTTCATCATCTTGCGCGCATATCATCCAGTCGAACAGTTTGCGCGCGAGTGCGCCAAGATAACGTTGGCGCGTACGCAAAGCCTCGCACGCGCCAGTACTGTTCTCGCGCGAACTCATACCCTCAATAATCGCGTCCAATGACCATATATCAATAAACAAGAATCGGATTACACATAATGGCGACGCATATTGCTCGCCTTTATCATCAATGACGACGGGTACTGGCTCGTAATCGACAGTATTGAATACATCCGCGACAATATCATCACCATGCCGCAAGATAACTTTACGCGCGCGAAAATCATCCGGTACTCGCACATCAATGCGCGCGTATGTCAAATGTTCGCTTGCGCATAATTCGTCCACGTTATCAAATGTCATAATGTATTGTTCGCGCGCGCGTTTTGGCATTTGCGCACTGTGGACACTATTGTGTCCACTAATGTAATGAATAACCGCGCGCTCACCTATGGTAATGGCGCCATATCTTGCGCGCAACGCCGTAATTGCGGTCATATCACGATGTTGTTCGTGGCGCGCGCCTTCATGTTCGATTCCTATCTCCGCATCTATACCATCAAATAAGTCGCCTATTTGTCCTATGTATGATGACCACTTACTTGCGAGATCTGGATTACATAACATATGCGCGAGGCGCATGATCTGCAATGTTCTCGGCATAACGCGAATGACTACGCGTGCATCATCACTTCTATCGCGCAATATCAAAGCCATGCTTTGCGCCATAATTGTACTCGCGCGCATTGTTGTGCTTCCATGTTCTCGCTCGCGCGTCATCATCATTTCTAGTTCATTGAATAATCCGCGCCCTTCCTTACTAGCATCAACGACAAGTTTCGTTACATCTACGCCAACTCGCGTACCAAGAGATCGCCCAACAGCAACAATACGAAAGTCTGCAATAAGATGATACTCGCGCTCATGAATAATCGGTACGACCATAATAGTGCGCGCGTTTCCTATGTACGCGTCATTCTCGCCCATCTCGCGAGTTACTATCTTCATGCATTCAATCATATCATCATGAATATTAGGACTGAATAATTCGAGCATCCATAGATCCGCGTCAATTGTATCTACTTGCGCATCATGAGATAAAGCAACAACACCAATACGCCCACCAACAATCATGCCGCGCGCGGATGCAACTCGTTCTATTGATGCGAGCACTGGTAGATATTTGAAGCGATCGTTACGAAGCAAGTATGCGCGCGCGTCTTCTTCTATGCGCGCGATGTCTAGGTTACAACTGCCTTCATGCGAATACATTAGCTGTTAGTATACTTACATCGTATCACAACAATGCAAAAGCTGATCAAAAAAAGATGACTATGATGAAAGCTATGGGGGATCTACTTTTATTGATATGAAACGATTCTATCTACAACTTGTTCGAGTGTAAGACCACCTATTTGTATTCCGAATTCTTGCGCGATCTGAGAGAGTTGCCCAATACTTACTTTTTTGAGTTCATCGGGAGTTAGTGATGTTGGCATGGGCGCGCGCGATGTTCTAGGTATGTTCAGATCTATGGGTATGGGATGTTCTGGTTTGATAACGATTGGTCCGCGTCGACGCGTAACATGTTTTGTTGTACTGCGACGAGAACGACTTTTACTTCGCGATGTGCTGCGACTACGTGGTTTGCTCTTGCTCTTGCTCTTGCTCTTGCTCCGAGATGCGCATTTCTTGCGCGATGATGATGACTTCTTATTTGTTGGCATGGGTTGATAGATCAATCTCCGTATATTTTCGTTCGTTATCTATTGCGCGACATGAAAAAACAACAATGAGATGGATAGATATTTACCTATGTACGTACATACTCATCCATGCGCGCGCATTATTATGATTCTATGATCTCGCGCAAAGCAAATGCACTCACGCACTTGAATGGTATCGAATCAACATACCCATACTCATATACAATAAAGCCATTCCCAAAAGCAAGAGTGTACTTGCGCGATTGCGCGCTCGTACTCTTGACTAAAAAGGGTACAAGCGATCCGCAATAAGACTTAAAGTCTAACCAATATGCGCGCGTTCCATTGACATACACCGTACTATGAAACAGAACATCGGGAGTAATCGGATGTTCGCCAGACTCTTGCGCGAGTTTAACTAAGTCTGCTTGTGTCGATAAGCGAATACCTATATTGCGCAAGATGTCAATAAAGTTATGTTCGCGCGCATCAGCTTCAGCAGCCATCCGCATTTGCACTGCAGCCGACTCAAAATCATAATCGCGCGCCAACTCATATTGCGCGGCATCTCGCGCATTATACACATCACTAGGCGCGCCAATCTTACCTAATGATAAATCGCGCAAGATGCCAAGTGCGCGAGCGCGCGCACTATCATGTTCGCGCGAAGTTGTACATTGCGCGAGCATAATACCTTTGAAGATTGAGTATGGTGACAATTTGTGCGCGACCGAAAGATCAATAACGGACTTGCCACTATCATACTCGCGCATAATCTCATCCATCTCATTATCGACACGCCATGCATTGGAAATATTATATTGGCGAATAATGTGCCTCCTAATACTGTCTGCTTGGAATATGTTGATTTCGCGCTCGGCATGAGCTTCGCGCAAGAGTTCGCGCAATCTCGCGCCATTGATTATGCCGAACTCTATATTGTTTTCACATACTTGCGCGAATCGCCTGTATGCTCGCGAAGGTATTGGATCATCAATAAAGCGCAAATAAAATGTATCGCGCGCGCCAACTCGTGGCGTTGCTGTGAACTCTGCAGTGATGCGCGATGCATCATCCGTCTTTCGCGCCATTATCCTTATATACAAAAGGGTGCGTTGTTCTTTTTTCGATCCTCTCTAATCAATAATAGTAGTTTCGTTCATAGTCAAAAAAATAATGTTTTTCACATCGGCTTTCTATTCACGTCAATGCATATTTAGCAACTGAATAACAAGTTTGAAACTTGTCGCATTAATGCGCTGAACATGAGGAGATAAGCGAATTTTTGCATATGTTTTAGAGTCACTCTCATCAAGGGAACGACTCGAGAACGTGTTAAGCGTATCGCCTGAATATGCTTCGGATGTATCAATAGTAAAGTCGCGCGCAGTAAACTTTCTACGAATAATAGTGATGATACGAGTCCACTTGGCAATGTCTGCACTATTAGTCATAATGATTTGCGCGGCATGTCTATTGATGCGCTTGCACCGACCTGCTACCTCAGTTAATGCTTTCATTCCAGCGGTAATAAGAGCTTTATGAAACCCGTAATTAAGCGATGGTAGTGCGGCATCAGTAACATCCATTGTTCTTTCCCAATCAGAAACATCTACTTCGGATTGTCCATATCCGCAGATTACTTGACCAATAAGCATAGTTTGCGCAACTGTACTCGTGCTTGTGCTTGTGCGCGCTTTCGAAGGTACCTTCGCGCATTGCTTATCGTCATCGTCATCGTCATCGTCATCGTCATCGTCATCGTCATCGTCCTTCGAACTTGATGCGCATTTATCACTTGGCTCCGATTCCATGAGATCCTTTGCGATACTCTTGTTACTTGCATCAACAATCGTCAAGATTCCGCCATGGCACATAGACACGCGCGCGCGGAATTCGCTTACTGCTTGATCAGCTGTTCCATGATATGCGCAAGCAACATAATCAATGATCTGCTTAATAATAATGTCCTCATGGGCAAGCGTATCGATCAATTTCTTGAATGAAGTTGTTTGGTTCATGTCTTGCTGAATTGGCATAAACCCTGCAATAATTGCCTTGATCATGCGAAATGGTGTAACTGATTTCATCGTTGTCTCATTAATGTATGTTTGGCGCGATGCGAACGAGTGCGCGCAACCTGCATTAATATGCACAGAGTTGTTAGACCAATACGCCATTACATGCGAGACGTCAAAGTTTTTGATGATCTCATCTGGCGAATGGAACCCACTAGAAACAAGCTGGATCTTTGTTGCGCCCGGACGATAGATACTGGCGACACCTCTGAAAACAACAATTGCATGTTCGGTATTAGCCGTAATCTCTTGAATGAGTTCATTGATGATCTTCACATGATCGCCATCATATACGAAAACATCGACATCGGAACGCGCGAGTTCATCATTATTCATCAAGGGATCAATAAGTTTCGAGATATAACCGCCAGCAATACAGTAGGGTCTACGTCCAGCACCTTCAAACAAGTTCAAAAGCGCCTTATCTGCGACTGTATGCCCATCACCATAGCGAATAACAGAGTTCTTCGCAATGCGCGCATCAAAGGTCGCGCGATCAACAAACGCGCGCTTTCCTCCAAGAATCGCGCCAATTCGGATTGGTTCTGCCCTGAGTGTATCGAATACTTTTGTGCATAACTGGAATGTTGCAGTTAAATGGTCATCAATAATACGTGGCTGCATGTGACTAGTCGTAATTGCATGATCGCACGCAAACAAATCAGACACATAGCAGAACGGATTAGTACTATCCGAAGAGAGTTCAAGAACAGGAGAGGACTGAGAATCGCGCGTAAGAGCATCGCGCGCGATAAGTGGCATCATACTACCAGACCCGCAATACCGAACATTATGTACTAGTTGAGTAGCAAACATCTCGCTATACAGGCATTGCGTAATACAAGCGTTCGAATATGATGATGCGAATAGGACCAGTTTTGGACCAATACTCTGCGCGTAAATGCACATATCACCTCTTGTCATGTGATCACGAGCAGGAACCTCGCGGATCTTCTTCATATACTCACTCGCCTCGCTTGTGCTTGGGGTTGGGGTTGTCATCTGTGCGGACATATCTTAACTTCTTGATTGTAAATTAATAATAACCTATTAAATTCATTTTTTATCACATCCCATAAGCGAGGATCAAACAAAAAAAACACACACTATTTACCTATTCTTCATACTCTCTATGCGAGATTGCGCCTTTATCCTAATATTAACGAAGTCAGAGCTAGTTCTTTGCGCGCAATGAATGCGAGTAGAAGCGCACCCATATTCGCACCATCTAGTACACCCTTGACTCGCGCGATTGTCTCACTTCGTGACTCGCGCGCATTCACAGATTTGTGCAATACGCGCATTGCGCGCGTTATACATGAACGCGCGCATGTATTTGCGAGGCAGTTATAGCATAATTCGCCAATGCGCGCGTTAATGCACGCAAGCGCGCGACTCATGTCTGATATTGTCATAGTTGGATATGGCGCAGTCTCATCAAAGTCTATTGAGCAAATAGTACATGCCATAGCCATCATCTTATCCGTAAGTGTGTCTATCTCTATATGTGTTTCGCGCCTCGCCATAGTATGGAATATGGAATACTATTGTTTGTTATTTTTGAATATTGCCAACTACTAATACACTATTCACATATAAGCCAGCGCAATCTTAGATCTATTCTAAATTATATTGCGCAAGCCAAACCAAAAACATGTCTGTGCTATCTACTCCTTATCATGATGATGATGTAACGAAGTCTGACCTACTCGCGTTTCTGACTCGCATTATTGACGCGCGCGGTAGTGTTCCGCATCATATTGATTCAATGAACGATTTCTGTATCGAGGGAATACCATCGATTATCAAACGAGGGTTTGCGATCAATCATTCCTTTGTCAATACGCGCTCTGGTGATGCTGGCGCAGATGGCGAGATCAGAACAATTAACGTGCATCTTGAGTTTGAAAGTGTTGATATCGGGCGCCCAACCATACAAGACGCGCGCATTACTGATACATCTACTGGGCAATCACAACCAGAAATGACCGGACCAATGTATCCTAATTTCGCGCGCACTGCTTTGCGCACATATGCAATGCCAATTACCGTGACCGCGCGCGTTATTGCGATTGGTCTTGGTGACGCCTCTGATGTGAAAGTAGAAAAAACAGATCGTGTTACTTTGCATATTGGTTCGATTCCATGCATGATTCATTCCAAGTTTTGCCATTTGTATGGAATGTCGCGCAGCGAACTCATTGCACTCAAAGAAGACCCTAATGATGCAGGCGGTTATTTCATCATTCGAGGCGGCGAACAATCTGTTGATGTTATAGAGAATGTGTCGCTAAACGACATGCGCATTACAACGGAACTACATAAGCGCGAGGCATCGCGCGTGCAGATCTTGTCGAAGTTTGGCGATGGTTTCGAGAATTCATACCAAACAATCGTCGCGCGAATGGTCAATGGCACGATTATATGCATTCCGCAGCTTGCGTCTGTGCGCGACTATCAAATTCCCTTTACGGTATTCTTTCGCTTCATTGCTGATTGCACTGATGAAGATATCGCGCGATACATTGTTGGCGACATTCATGCAACTGATCCATTGTCAAGCGCGCTTATCACAATGCTAGAACAAGCGTTTATGAATCAGCGCACAATGGGCAAATTCGATAGACTTATTGATGAGCGCGACCATGGAACGATTGCTATGGCTATTGGGCAAGAAGTATTTAACCCAACCGCAACTCGCCAAACCGCTATGCATGATAGTGGTGTACAGCGCGATGTTTATGCGCAAATCATGGCAGAGGTCGATAGTAAAGTACTGCCTCATCTCGGTATAACTCCCGCAGATCGCCCGAAAAAGATGCGCTACCTTGGATATGCGATTAATAAAATGCTTCTCACAGTTCTCGGTATTTTGGACCCACTTGATCGCGACTCGCTTGCAATGAAGCGCATGCACTCCGCAGGCGTCTCTATCTCCAAGGCGTTCAAAACCATGTTTTCGCACGCGGTCATTAATCCAATCAAGACCGCGCTTGCTGCCGCTTTCACGGTATCCGCATTCTCTACAGTTAATCTCGCAAGTACAATCCAGGCAACAGTATCGCGCAATGAGCGTAGTCTTAATAGTGCAATGATAAATGCGCTTATTGTTGGAAACACAGAGATGCGCATTGGTCAGCAGAGGCGCCAAAACCGCGTTTCATCTCAACCATTGTACCGCAAGAATGACATGAACACGCGCGCAATTGGCAACAACATCGCGACGGCAAATGTTATGTCAAATCGCCAGAACCAACGCGCGGACATGATGAGGCGCGTGCACGGTACAGTTATTGGTTACATAGATGGTGTACAAAGCGCGGATACTGGCGATAAAGTTGGTATGAATAAGCAAATTGCGGTTACTGCGCTCATCTCTTACGCAACATCTGGCGAGAACCTTAAACGCGCGATTATCTCACATGAACGCGCGAACTTGATTGATCTCGCGAGCGACCCTCGTAGGCGCCTTTCTGTCGTTCTCGTCAATGGTGATATTATTGGCTGTGTTGAGCGCGATTGGGAGTTTGTTGCAAGATGGCGCCAGTATCGTCGCAGAGCCGCGGATACCGATCCAATAATCCATCGCATGACCTCGATTATATGGGATCACAAATGTCGCGAGGTTCGCTTTTGGACTGACCAAGGGCGCATGCTTCGTCCTCTCATCATTGTCTATAACAACCTAGTCGAGTACAATGCGCGATGTCGCGAGGCATTCACTTCACGTGAGTCGCGTGACTCGCATAGCTCGCATAGCTCGCACGACTCGCGTGCATCAAAACATACGCAGTCGCCGCCTGATCGCGACGAGTTTGCACAATGGACGCGCGTGACTCGCGAGATTATTGGTCAGTTCATGCGCGGCGAAATTACAATGGATGATTTGCAAAAGGATGGGATCATCGAGTACATTGCTGCAGATGAATGCGACAATACACTTATTGCGCCATCTCTCGCGGACTTGCTAGATGCGCGCCATAACTTATGCTTGCGCTATACTCATTGCGATATAGAGCAATCCATATATGGCATTGTTACACTAACATCACCCCTCGCAAATCATGCATATGGAATGCGCACTACATATTATTGTAATCAACGCAAGCAATCATGCTCTTGGTATTCTTGCGCGTTTCCATTTCGTTGCGATAAAAAGACTATGTTTCAGTACTATTGCGATCGCGCGCTGGTGACATGCGCAGGCGACCAGTTTGTAAATCCTAATGGACATTCTTGCATAGTTATGATCGCGCAAGCCGGATACAATCAAGAAGACTCAGTTGTGCTAAATCGCGCGTCTGTTGATCGCGGGATGTTCAATGGCGCATTTTTCGATTATGAGATCGCGACTCGCGACCAGCGCGAAACATTCGCTATCCCTACAGGGCGCGAGATCGTTGATAGGCATGCGAGCGCGAATGCAGAGTTTCTCGAAGATGGAGTCGCGCGCGTTGGTACTATTGTTAGGCGCGACTATGTTCTTATTTCGAAATTCGCATCTGTTGTTTCTGGAGACTCGCACAAAGGTGGAGAACAGCGCCTTGTTGATCGCTCCGTTATATACATGAGCCGCACACCAGCATATATCACGCGCGTCATCCGTGGAGAGAATGAGCGCGGCGTACCCTTTGTCTATGTTGGATATCGTCAAAACAAATGCGTGATCAGAGGTGATAAATTCTCTTCGCGCACAGGTAACAAAGGTATTGTATCAATGATATGCGACTCTGCAGATATGCCATACTCCGAAGATGGCATCGTACCGGACTTAATCATTAATCCATTTTCGATTCCAACAAGGCGCGCGCTTAACCAGCAAATTGAAACAGTGTTAGGCGAATATGCCATCGCGGAAGGCTGCTTTATTGATGCAACGAGTTTCTTGCCAGTCGACATTAATGCAGTAATCGAACAGTTGAACGCGCGAGGATTTACGCATGTTGGATACAAGCGCATGTATAATGGGCGTACTGGCGACTGGATGGATATGCCTATTTGCATTGGACCAACTCAATACATGCGCATTGAGAAGTTCGTGGATAACGAATGTCGCGCGGCACGTCATGGACCAGTCGACGCAATCACGCGCCAGCCTTTGCGCGTTGGTCAGGATCATGGCGCACTCAAGTTAGGCGAGATGGAAACATGGACAATGGTTGGACATGGCGCAATGCGCACACTTGCAGAGAAGTTCGTTACTGACTCGGATGGTACAACTAAGCACATATGCAGGCGATGCGGACATATCGCAGTGTATAACGCCGACTTCGGTATCTACAAATGCGCGTTTTGCAAACAGTTCGCGCAAATCGTCGAAGTACCATATACATGGGCTGCAAACGTAGTTCGCGAGGAAGTGCGCACGCTTGGTATTCAGACGCAATTTGAGATCGAACCGCGTCAATTCTTCGCAAGTACCGATGCCGGTGCAAGTGCGAGCACGAGCACGAGTACAAGTCATGCATAAGCGCGCATACTGACAATAGATCTTATTTTTTTGCAATGCATACGTATGTATGCAAAAAAATAAGGACATGATTTGACACGCGCGCATATTTACTCGCACGCCTCGATTGCTTTTTTGTGTCTAACTGATCCGATATGTTTTGCCCAAACCTTATAGTCTTTGTTACATACTAAGCAAAATGTAGTACCATCTGGGCGCGTCATTGATTCACCGTCTGTCGGTCCAACTCGCGCGCGCGAAGTGCTTGATGCGCCACT
>JBAZIT010000004.1:0-27660 GCA_041651675.1 Candidatus Omnitrophota bacterium
CCATATAATATCGCGCTATTTCCATCATATGTACCAATCGCGCGCACTCCATTGTACTTGCGCTGAACAAATACAAAGTTGCCAATCAACTCTAGGACTGTAGATGTAACGGCGTCATCAAGAAAACGCGCCAACATTGGAGATGGATGACATGTTTCTGTTTGTGGGTTTGCAGTGCGCAAATGCTTAGTGTATGCGCTCGATGCCATTATTAGCGCCTGTTGAAGTGC
Organism: Candidatus Omnitrophota bacterium; assembly: GCA_041651675.1. GTDB lineage: Bacteria > Omnitrophota > Gorgyraeia > Gygaellales > Profunditerraquicolaceae > UBA6233. Next base: position 231 of record JBAZIT010000004.1, read on the forward strand.
GTTGGTCGCATTGACGCGCCCGATATTCTTGCCTTGCGCGATAATAGTCGGTTCGCTGCATTTCACCTTTCCATCTGTTTTGAGAGTGCAAAAGGTAACGATTGTCGCGATGATCCCAACTAGTTTATTATTAGATAGATGCGCGTCGGTAATAACTAATTGATTGACATCGTTGCGCGCGTCTTCTTCATTACTATAGATGCGAACACGCGCAATCCATGTAGTCACATTACCGCGCGCAGATGTTCCAACGATTTTATCAAACAGAATAGTATCGCCCGAATCGAGTAGTTGCCAATGACTAGAAGAATGACTTGCGCGAGGTTTCGTGTGAGTCGCGCGCCCTTGTCCTTCTGTTGTTGTTGCGCTCATAGTAAGTCTTAATAATTCATTAACATAATTCAAAAATGAATATTTTCCTTGAAAATCATAACATTCATCTTACCTATATGAGCGAACAAATAATGACACATGTTGTTGTACCACAATCGACAGTCGCGCGCGATCTCAATGATATCCTGCTTAACATGGTGCGCGAGAGTGAGCAGTATCATGAACAACTTCGAGATTCGCTTGCGCGTTTCATTATGGAATTCGATACATCTGAAGAGTCATGCTTAGTATTTGATACTAGCCATATTACTCCAACAATTTACACAGGATCTCAATGCATTGCGCGCGCAACTGGTCGCGAACGTAGGCATAAACTCAAAAGAACACGTTCATGCGCGAGCGCGTGCACAAGTACGAGCGCAAGCACGAGCACGAGTGCGAGCGAAGATGATGAGACGACTGATGCTAAAAAAAATGCGGAATTCGATGCAAGGGTGATGGTTGCGGACATGGCAACCCATTATACAGAAAACGACCCACAATAAATATGCATATGCATATGCATATTTATTTTTTCGCGCTCGATGAACCATGTCCACGCGCACGTTTGCGCGCATAAATGTACGTGCGGAAAAGAGAGGTGTATGTAATATCCTCGGCATTCATCTGTTGCGCGAGTGTTGGTTCATAAGATTTATAAAGATCAAGCATAGAACTCGCGCTAAAGTTGATAGTAGAGATGCGCGCAAAATTTACTTTGCCTGCGACTTCATCAAGCAGATTCATAGGGCATAAAGGCTCTTCGCGCAAGTCGCGCGAGAATGGAACAGATACGCGAATGCGCGAAGTACCAGCAACTTGCTCAATCTCGTATTTTGTTCCGCTTGCAATTGATCCCCAATGCCCACCATGTTCATCTAATAACTCTGTTACAGCATCGCTATCCATCATAGTGATAATAACAATACCATGCGCGTTTAGAGCTATGTCAATTATTGACCATACTGCAGTCATTGTCGCGCGAGACCCGCAGAAGTAATGAAACGCGAATGTTGAAAACACTACATCGAAGGAACGTTCTTCGCACCAAATGCGGCGTAGGTCATCTTTGAACTTCTCATCCGTTATACTATTCATATCGACAACTCTGCCTATGTATGTTGGCGCATAACATTGCATACTACTCGCGACGTCTGTTGAGACTCCTCCCGCAATTGCGCGCGCGATCGCGCTAGTACATTGTTTGCTATTGCGCGTTAGACTGCGAATATGCTCAGCGGCGCGCGAGCGCATAATGCCTCCATCTCTCACTAGACTGGTAACGCGCGAAACACCTTCAACAATCGCGTATTTGTCTGCATCATAGTTAACGACAAACTTCGCGCCAATCGCAGCATATCGTACGAAGTCTTGCGCGCGTCCTCCGCCAATGTCGAGAATACGATTATGCGCGCGATCCCCAAGTACTAGGATCGAACTCATAATCGCGCCAATAACGAAACGCCTGTATTTATTGCCAGCTACTAGATCTTGGCGCATATCATCAGTATCAAAATACCCGCGTTCCGGTTCCCATAGCATTTCTATAGTGAATGGCGCGATTGTCGAAGCATAAACACTGTTTGCGACCGCGATGTTATTTCCAGTAACACGATCAGCGCGCAAACGTATCATAGCCCACTTACGAAAGTCCTCATGCTCGCGCTCGTACAAGTATCGCATTTCGACAACGCGCCCATGAATACTCGTGCTAGTAGTATCTCCTTGCGAACGAAGCCAATCAATCATTTCTTGCTCGCGCACTATGAAAATGTATGCAAGCGGATCGAAGTTACTACTGAAATGTATGACTCTATTGCGCAACTCGCTCGGAATAGATTCAGCAATTTCGCGCCAGTCTTCCAATCGATTGATACATAATCCGCGCATTTGATCCTCAGTACAGTCGCAAAACAGTAGAAAGATCATATATTCGGATCGCCCAGTAGAACTCGCAGCGTATGTCATTCCATCAACAGGCAATTGATAGCGTCCGTGACCGTACAACTTGCGCGGGCACTCAATGCATAAGAAATCGATTGTCATGTTATGCGCAGGTTTCCACTTGAAGTTAATAGTTGCGCTATACGGTGTATCTGGTTGAGTGAATATAATACCATCCATCTCATATTTCGCGCTTGATTTTATACTTTCAACTACGTCTTTGATGTTGCTCCCGGACTGATCAATACGTTCATACTTCTTCGCCAGAACGGTCGCAAATGATTCGCATGCCGTTGTAATTTCTCTTATTAGAGTCTCGTCAATCAATGCGATGCGCTCACTAAATTGACGATCTACGCATGTGCGCCCATCAACTACAATACAATCAAATGCAAGGAATAGAGTCCATTCTTTATCATCAGACTTCATAACTTCGCCATCGAGAACATGACGAAAGCGCGCTGTTTGTTGATTCATACATTCATTATCTCCGTGAATAATGTCATCCGAATCAGTCAGAATCATACATTTATTAGTATCATCAACAACCATAATCCCGCGTACTCCGTCAGCTTTTCCAGTAACAAAATATCCGCCAATGTTTGGGAATATCGTGCGCGCGTATTGCATAACATCCATACTACGCGCGTTATTGAGCATTGTCTTAAGCGAAAGCTTCATCTGTTTCTTTGTGCCTGCCGGTGATCGTGGGCGAAGTATTTGAAGCAATGCGCGTAGAATCCGCGCGCGCGAATTCAATAGAATGGAACTCGAACTCGAACTTGAACTCGCGCGTGCATCATTGCGAAAGGCAAGTATGTCATTATGCATGATCGTAATTACTCTATCAAAATCATCAAGTCCTAGATCGCGCGCGCGATCAGATGCGAGAAAATCGCGCATATTCAGTTCCATCTCAACTTCAACGAAATCGTCGATATCAAATGCGCGAGTCTGCACCATCTTCTTGAATTCTTGTATAACTTTGTTTTCCGAACCATTACTTTGAGCCCCTGCGAGAAATTGCGCATATGTTCGCAGGCGCACAATCGTAACATCGATGATCCATGGAATATCTGCAATGTTAATAGCCCAACTGCGGCGCGCGCGATATCTGACAATGTCTTTACCACTAGGTTTAGGTAATGCTTCATCAATAACAGTCTCGCGAGATATTACGATTTTTGCGCCATCCACTGTATGCGATGCAAGGTGTATCTTCTTGAGTCCCTGAGCTCGCGAACCTTTCTCAAGGTTGCGCCGAATAGCGATAGTTGGCTCGCGAGCACGTCCATGCATTGTAGTACCAGTACTACCAGTACTGACATGGGCACGAGTATCATCATGCGAACATATTATGCTAAATGTCATATCGTACTTTGCCGCATCGTCAGTAGTTGTTTCATCCAAATGCGTGTTAGTTCCATGTTTAGCGCATGCATCAATTATGGTTTGATAATGCGTTGGATTAATACGACCCGCGCGCAATTCTATCTCAATATCGGACTGTTTGCGCGCGATTTCTTCATTAGCGATCATAAGAATGTTATCCATGCTATGTCTTATATTTTCTTCTTCATTTTTTCTATAAGCCCTATAACGTTACTAACAATTTGATCAATTGGTTGCATTGCATCTATCGTGACAATGCGCCCGCCACTGTCTCGCGCAAGTTTCGCATATCCTTCGCGAATGCGCTCAAAGTGGTCCGTTGATGCCTCATCGAATCTATTAAGAGCTATGCCACAGCATGCGCGCGCTGCCATACGCTCCATACAAGTAGTAACTTGCGCATCTAATAAAATAGTCAAATGAGGAATCGCGAGATTGGGATGAGAATTGATAGAACAAATTGCGCGAATCGATTGACACGCGCTAATTGGGTCGCTTTCGCGATGTGCGCGCGTACATAAATCACATTGCGCATATCCTTGATATATCAGCGAACTATCTATGTATCTATCACATAACACAAGTAATCCATTATCGAGATCAGGTATAATATGCTCGTATGATAATTGATAGCGCGCGGCTGCAAAGATAAGCGCTTCTGTCCATGCGCTGAGCTTGCGCGCAGCAAATATTAGTGCGCGCGCATCCTCTCCAAACGATGTTCCTCCAGGGTCATGATAAACGCGCGCTTCATTGCGATACTTTTCAGCAACAAGTCTCATTATCGTTGATTTGCCTGAGCCATCAATTCCTTCGAAAGTCACAAATAATCCGCGCGTGTTTGGTCCCGTTGTCATTGTGCGCGCAACAATATGTTTACCAACAATTTTCAAAACTATGAGTACAAAAAACAAAATCATGATCATGATCATGATCATGATCATGGTCGAACGCGCCTACCTGGCATAATGTATCCGCGCGAATCGGTTGACATGATATCATGACTAAACGCGCGCTCATCATCTAGCGTAACTCGCCCACTTGGTGTTATGCCGCGAGTTAAGCGCGTATAGTTGGCGCGAGGTACAACACCTTCGCGAGGGCGCCACCACGAGTATCTTGCAGCAACTCGCGCATCTTCTGCTAACTGCTCTTGTGCTGTTCCATAACCCATTGGTATGGTCTTTTCTTCGTTTAGTATTGCCATGCGCGTATCAAGTTCGACAAGATGATATTGTACTTCGCCAGTTCCTGCTTGTGGATTCGTTAGCCTCTCATCCATACTAACGCGCGGTTCTAGTCCATATGGCGCGCGAATGCGCGCGACTCTGTCAACCCATGGGCGCGCGAGAGATCGATGACCTGCGTCGCCTGCCTCATCATCTCTCGCAGATAAATGTACAACAGAACCAAGGTCGCGCGACATAGTATCATAGACAGCATCACTTTCGCGCTCAAAGACGCGCGTGCTTGGGCATGGGCATGGTTGGTCACTTCGCGATATCCATTGTCCAGATGCCGCATCAAATCGGGGTAGTTCGCCTATTGGTCCCATAATATGACGCGAGCGCGATTTGCAATTTGGGTGCGAACAAGAGGGTAATGGTTCGGACTCACATGTGCGCGATACTTCGGTTCTGCGCGGAACATGGCGAGGAGAACTTGATTCTGCGCGTTTCCGCATACGTTCGCGCGCACTAAATGGATCCATACTAACAGCCATATCCATGCCAATGCCTGCGGCTTCGCGACTATCTTGTGTAATATGTAACGCGCCGGCTTTGCGCAAGTTCATGTATCGCATAAACTCATTATTCATTTGCCTAATGTAAAGCCATGGATCAGTACCAGACCAAATATCTAATAAACCTCCTCCGTATGGTCCATGGATGAACTCAAGCATAAGCGCGCGCATGCGTATTTCATCATCTTGCGTAATGGTTGCGCGCGTTGTAGCGGCAGCAGTCATGACTCGCGCCATATGCGCGACATTTGATGCACTTGTAAATTCGTCAATTATGTCAACCATGTTATGATTCGATTCGATCTGATTATATATAATATGCTTGCCGAATTTATCATTATCTTAGTCATCATTGTATTGCTCATCGTTGCCATTATGTATCGAAAGGCTACGACGATGATGGCTTATTATAATGGTGGCGCGCGATCTAGGTTTGAGGCTGATGTTATTGCGATATTGGAAAGCATTACTGGCGCGCGATTTGATCAGGCGCATCCTGACTGGTTGCGCGACGACGATGATGATGATGATACTCGCGCGATCTCTGACAAACACAACCATTCGCGCTCTACTGTGTTCGAACTTGATGGATATAACAAAGAAATGCGCGTTGCCATAGAAGTTCAAGGACCGATACATACTAGGAATATGATTGGTGAGCCATATGAGAAGTATATTGCGCGAGTTAAGCGCGATGAGCTCAAACGTCGCATATGCGCGCGTCATGGTGTTGATCTTATCGAAGTAGATTACCGTATACCACTAAACCATATGCATGACTATTTGCAATCGCGCTTATATGACATAGGTCGCGCGAGCAAACCAACTAACTATTTGGCGCCAATATCACTAAGACCATGGGAGCGCGGTGATCAATGATCGCGCGAAAAAAATGAACATCCATCGTTTCTCTTTACATATCATCAAATGATACAACAATGGGTCGTACTTCGCCATCAATCAAGATAGGCGCATCCGCACATACGCGCGTGCGAAGGTCGTCGATGCGCGCGCGTGCTCTTCGTTCATTGATCTCAGTAGCTGCTTTAGTTGCGCGATCTATGTCATCATGCATTTTGTCATGTGCTTTTTTGAGTTCTTCGCGAGTATAGTCGCGCACTCGCGCAACCTCTGTAGAGTTAATATGGTAATGTACTCGTTGTTCGCGCGCGAGTTGGCGCATGAGTATAGCACTATACGCCGATTGCACATCCATAAACTCATCGTGTCCTTTCCATGGATGATCGCGCACGTATTTGAAAAACTTGATAACAGCCTTGCGACTATATGATCCAACTACCATAGCGGCTACAACCGTAGGATATGTTGTGCATAACTCGCGATAATCATCAAGAAGCGCTTCATAAATCTCACGCTCAATATGCTCGCGGTCTTCGTCGCTCATAGTAGAAACGCGCGTTAGTCCGCGCGTTTTGCGCATTTCTTGTACTTGCGCCCATGCACGATCACACACGCGCACGACCTCGTCAGACGTCGGCGTAAACTCTGATGTTTCTGTTACCTCCATACGTGGTATTTGCGCCATTTGTTATATAATTTTCGCGCGTCTCTTTGTTTCATGCGCAAAAAAATAGTATTCATGACCCACAACCAACCCATTGCATGCGCGCAGTGAGTTCATTCACTCATACATCAGAAAACCACATATCACTTGTATCATCGTGTGATAGACTAGCATCAACCCATTCTATGTCTTGTCCTATTTGTTGGTGATCTATTGCAGCTGCACCAGATGTAGTTGGACTATGACCACGATCATGACCGCTACCGCTACCACTAACTTTACTATCGCGCGAGTCATCAACCCGCGTTGGTGATTCAGGATTATCCATCCATTCGCGCCCCGGAAACGACGCATTATGATCATCAATCTTCGCGCGCGCCATTGTCAGCATATCGCGCGTATCTTGACTAATGAACGATGTTGGCGCACTATCATCATCATCGCGCGCGACATCTGCGAAGTATGCAACTTCGGGCTTAATTTGTGATGATGTTGATGCTTCCGTGCCAATATCATCAATGTCGCGGCTCTCGAAATCACTATGAAGACTAGATGACGCGCGCGCACCACTAATTGGTCGCATAATCGCGGCTGCTACGTATGTTCTATGTAATAACTCACTATATTCGCGAAATTCATCATCATCGAATATGTCCCCTTGGTATGCATCACTATCATCCATTTTTATACGACGACGACAACTATATTACGAAGTGATAAACTCTATAACGTCAATGAGTTTCATAACTTTTTTGTCTTCCCATGTTGTCAAATCTACAAAGCACCCATTACCATTACTTTGTTCTCCGATCGCGTCGATTCCTGCGATTTGCGCAACAGCCATAAGTAATTGCAATCGTTGGTCGTGTTCGAGCGAACTAACCATTTGCATTACTTTGCGCTTGCGCTCATATGCAAGCATGCCCTTGGATTCGCTTGTTTCAACGCGAGATAACCCGCGCGATGCAACAAGACCGCGTCCAAACGCCTCTAGCATTTCGCGATATATATGTTCGTTCATCTTGGGTTAATCGATGCTACTCAATATGTTATATGGTAATGCAAAAAATTCAATGAATAAAGCGCGCGCGTACTGGACTGAGTACCTAACCTGCCAATCTGATCTAGCGACTAGCAGGCAATGCAGTGAGCGCGCGAATAATAGATGCGCTCGCTTTGAGCTTATCGCCATCTGTTAGTTCGCTCATCATGCTCTCATATGCTAGCGCTACCGTTATGTATTGTTCGAGCAACATTGCGATAACTTCACTGCACTTACGGGGAATATCATCCTTGCGCCAATTTGCTGCAAGAGGTGGTAGCGCGCTGATATCTGTAGATATAACACCAATTTGCGCATCCAATGGATTGACTGAATCAAATACAACGAGATAAGTCGCGTCTTGAGTAATCTTGCGCATGTTAATAAGATCAACCATTTCGATACCATCTAGTGGTAATGCGCGAGTCGCGGCAGTAACCTTGGAGCAAAGCAAAGCGCGCGCGACTACGGGGATACCCTTTTGTGTATCACTCTTTGCATACTCTGCGACCCTTTGATCAATGCGCGCACGGATTGCGCGCGCCATGCTTTGTAGTGATAAACCACCGCTTTTATCATCGACACTTGTAACATACTTCTCGTCTGTTAATTCGCGACTCGTAAATACATTATCCAGAGTGTTGCGCAAGATAGGATAGCAACGCGCTCCACTCGATTCGCGCAAAGCATTAGTTGGTTTGCGCAATTCAACTCGCGCAGAGATCGAACTATAACCAGGAAATGCGCCAACATCAACAATCGTAGCATACACTACAGACTTTGGCGAAATTGCGCTATGAATGTCTAGGTTTGCAGGATCACTAATAAAAAGCGCGCTCGCATATGTCGATCGCCCAAATATGCGCGTAGTAACAATGTCATTATTCATAGTTACAGTAATAGTATCACCTGGCGAATATTGTGTAATAATCGCGCGAAACTGTACAGCCAACAACCCTACGCATGGTTTCGTAGGCGAAACAAACTGACACTCGCCAATGCGCGCAATATCAGTAATTCGCAATATGAGACAACCCATGTAGCATATGCCTTCATATATTGCGCGAATATGCGCGAGTGCTGATTGTTGCGCGCCATTTGCATAAAACTCAATGGGATTATCGACATTGATATTAACTTCGAAGCTCTCGATATGCAACATATTGACTAGGCTGATCTTCTCGCAATGAGTCACTTGCTTGCGATGCTTTACTATATTGATTATAGCACATTCAAAAAAATAGATCGCAAGAACCGATCCTTAAGCTTCTCTCTCCCATCCCTATGAAGTTACTCGCCAACTGGTTCGATTACTCCGACATCATTGCTTACAAGAGTAAATTCACGAGATGGCTCGCGCGAATAATATGATTGCCCATGTTCGCGAGGAGCACGCGTATGCATAGATGGCGCGCCACTTCCTTCCATTGATTGCATGCGCGCGCGATATGGTGCTCGTTGTTGTTGCATGCGCGCGTAACCATCAACTTGCGATGCGCGCCTATGATACATACCAGGGACGGGTCCAGATCCAGATCCAGAGCCAGAGCCAGAGCCAGAGCCAGATCCCTGAACGCGCGCGCGAATCCGTGCATCATAACTACCACTACCAGTACCAGTACCTACAGTGCCAGTCGCGACATTTGGCGCGCGCACTTGCGTGACACTTGGTAATTTCGCGTGGTCATATGTTTGCATATGGTGCGTGACGAATTGATTGATTTCGTCATCGTCTTGCTTTTGTATGTATCCCAGAGCTGGACACATTGGCGAGCATGCATGGCAGTACGTCTCAATATGCGCGCAAGCAAAGACATAAAGTGAGTAAGTATTACACCATACTCTATCAGATGATCCAACGATGAGCTGAGTAAAATGATAAGTCTCGCAAAGTTGATCAACATCAATCATATTTATCTTTTCTTTTGTCAATACATGATTAGTAAGTTCGCGAATAGTTGCAATGATGCGCGCATACACGCAAGTGGTCGTTGCGCGCCAACACTTACGATCGCGCGCAGGTTTGATTCCGCGCGGATTCTCATAATATGCATAATACATAGCCGTATGAATTCTATCGCCACTATGCCACCTATCTGGTGGAGGTCCAGTTACATCAATAGTACCACTCTCAACAAGTGCTTCATAAATCATACGAACATCAAGATTAACTTCCTTAAGCGCGGCGCTTTGTGGTTGCATTGGCGGGCGCCTATGGGCGCGCCCACCACGACGATTTTTGCGAACACGCGGACTCGGACTTGCGCCAGTGCTCGCGCTCGTACAAGCGCTTGTTTGGACCTCGCTCGTGCCCGTGCTCGCTTGGACCTCGCTCGCGCATGCGCATGCGCATGGTTCATCAGTAATCGCGCGCGGTTCATGTTCTTGTTCTTGTTTTGTATCATGTTCGCTGCTACTAGTGCGCGAACAAGGACTCGATGGTGCAGATTTAGGAGAGCGCAATGATTCAGGCAATGGATCAGGCTCATCCCCATCTTCACACATATCATGCCAACTTTTTGGCTCCTTGATTTCAGTCATAGAATAGATAGTAATAAATATTCATTACAAATTTAATATAATGCTGGAATAATGTTCCACCAACCATACACAAACTTAGTATATTGGTTTGCGCGCCTTGCCTCAATCTCCGCGCGTAATAGATGTTCCTGCATCAATGTGCATAGATGATGAACAGTATGCGCTTCATGTATTTTCGCGCGAGGTATGCCCAATCGCACCGCATATTTTTCAATGTCAGATCGCGCGCGCGTAACGCATACTGACCCTCGTTGCGACTTGCGCGCATCAGTATGTTTTTGCGCGCGTATCTTAGTTATCGGGTCACGCAACTGAAACTTAACCCCATATGGAAACTGCTTATAGACTCCAATAACCACATTATTCTCTTCGAACACTCCATGTTTCGCGTCTATAGTATTCCGTTCGACAGTGAACCATTTACTTCCCGAGTATAATTGCGCGGTATGACCATCAAAATATGCGACTGGGTCATCATCGGCGAATTTTACATCTTCATCGAATCGCCCGCGCATATCGCGCACATGAGAATAATTAACAAATATCCCAAGTGAGCGAACAAACTCATACAATTGCGAGAACTCTATGCGAAACTCGCGCGAACTAATGAATCTGCGCGCGATCATTTTTTGGTTATCTGTCGACATGTGATACAGAAACGCGCGCATGGGCATAACAGCCCCATGATCATGCGCATCAGAGTTCGCAAACTTCGCGCGCAATAATTCCATAATATCATCTTCGAAGGTAATATGCGCGCTTATTTGTTTGACATCGACAATATCCTCAGTAATCGCATTCACTAATAATTGCTCGCCATCTATGCTCGATGCGCGCCCTAAACTATCAAATAATGAACGCGCGCGTGTTCCTCGCATAAACGCTTCAATGTCTATAATAGTTCGTGTGCGCGCGATTCCTGCGACTTCGATAGTGTCAATGGGCGCAAGCCATAATACTATTTGTCCGGATGGATCTCGCGATGCAACTATGTAGTAAATCTGCGTACCGACTGTTATTGCGCGATCTGGATTATTTGTGCCAGTTACTAAGAATGCCATAGCGATATCAATCGAGGACTCTGATATCATGCGCGGATTCATATGCACACCAAACGATGGCGCGCGTATCTTTGTGCGTAACTCTTGTTCGGTCCATACACTGCGCTCCATAAAAAGGCGCTTAATGATATCGACAGTAAACTGTATTTCTTGCGTACCGTATCCATATGCATAAAATGTATCGACACGTACTGCGTTGGGCATCGTGAATCTTATTGCCTCATCATACATAAGTAGTCCTAGTTCATCATGATCCGCGCGCGTAATAGCATTTCTATTGATTCCCGCATCTACTGCGAATCGCGCCATCTCTCGTTCGATTACTTGAACGACTGAGTATGATTCGAGTTTTACTGCATACTTGCGGATCTCTGGCTCAATATGTAAGTCGCGCGCGACATTCACTAAAATGCGCACACGAACATCGCGCTCTTCAGCTGGAAGCAAAGCATGCGAGCGCCTACGTACACATCTACCAAAGACCTGTATGAGTTGCGAAATACTAGATGGAAGCGAGAGAATAATCAAATGGCGCACGGCATTGAAGTCATAGCTTTCACGTATCATTCTTGATCCTAATAGTATTGAGCACCATTCTCCGCGCGCATTGTCGGGCGACTTATATTTGTCGTAGATACTCGCGCGAGTTGTCTCATCAAGCTCCGAATATAGCGTTACAAATCGAAGAGGTCTGAAAGAATGAGATTGCGCAACTACTGTAGTAGTGGTAGTAGTGGTAGTAGTAGCTGTAGTAGTTGTAGGTGTAGTATCATGAGAACTATGATCCGCGCGAACACTCCCGCATATTGCGCATAATGTCGCATCTGTTGGCGTATCATGTTCTTCTATGATACCATTCTCGCGCAAGACGTTGCGAATGAGTAAAACACCTGATACGCGCACGCGCTCATGATAAATCATGATCTTGCATGGACCTGTTTCGCGAATGAGTTCTGGCATCAACTTGATCATGCGCGCGTATTTGGCAGAATACTTTTCTAGGTCAGGCATGCGCAAGTATTTGCCTTCGATCACGCGAATTCCTGATACATTCCCAATGTTAATACCAACTTGCGCGCGCCACTCAGTTGATGCGCTTGCCAATGCCGAATACAATCGCGAACTATCATATAACCCAATTGTGTCGCTATCTGGATTAGGAAACGCCATATCAAATAGCGCGTATGATTTATGTGTTACCCCAACAACATCATCATCGATATCGTCGGTAATTTCTTCTTGCGATACTGCGGCGGCGACCGTTGCTGTTGTACTATCATCGGTATCAGTCTCTTCGCGCGAAGGGGTTGCCGATGCCGCAGCAGTTGCAGCAGTTGCGCGTTCTTCGTAGTATTTGCTAACAGTATCTTGGAAGTATTGCGACATGACGCAAGGAGTAAAGCGCAAGTATGGTAACTCAGTACCATTAACGATAATAGGTTCTCCTACATCTATCCGCTTTGGAAAGTACTTCGGATCATAGTCAAATAAGAAAGATATGCGCCCGCGCAACATATCGCGCAACTTCTCAAGAGCGCCAGGAATAGGCACATTTGCGGAAAACAGTGCATCTCGCGTCTCTTTATCGGCACTATCATCAACGAAGTAGTTAGCGAAATCAACTACTTCGGATGGCGCGCTATTGATCGGAGTTGCTGACAATGATAGGAATTTGATGCCTTGCGCATGATCGAGAATGTACTGAAGCGCGACTCCGCGCGTATTGATTGATTGCGCGTTATACGTGTTATGAATTTCGTCAGCAATGATAAGCGAGTTTGTCATACTACTCATAACTCGCGCATTCACTCGTATGCGACCTTCCGAAATGGCGCGCTCAAGTGTGCGCGATACATGTTCATGCTTTAGGCGCGCCTCATTTATGACTTCGCCGATGCGCGAAACATCATCGCCAAACAACTGATTCGCAAGCAAATCATATCCCAAAAACTTATAAAATCCGCCATTAGCGCGATTGGTAATGCGCTTTTTGATGATACTCGCAAACCGTTTATAGCGTAAGCGCGCATCTTCACTACTTGGCGCGTCTTGCGCGTATTGCATGTACATCGAATACTCGGCACTTGTCGCATAACCAAAGTCCGCATATTTTATCAGATCATGCATAAACGCATGCTTACCACTAAATGCAACAATAAAGATAGAAGGCGCGATTATATCTGTTAAGCGCCAGTTAATACCTCGATAGATTGCGCGAAACATCTTTACATGCTCTTGCGCAACAAGGATAGCCGCGCGCGTATTATGTGTCACTGTACCATCACCAAGCAGAAATCGCCCGTTGCATGGTAACTTCAGAGTGAATCCATAGTATGCGCGCTTGCCAATACTTGTTATAGTGAATGGGCAATATGAGCAGGTTATACATACATCGCGCGCGCGACTATGCTCGCGACTGCGATATCTTGCCACATCACATGCATGCACGCGCACAAGCATACACGCGCGCGGATCTACTTTTTTGATCGGAACATCGATAAGCGCGCGCCCATTGGGTTCTAGCGCACGCACCATACCTCGCGCATATGATGGATGGGATACGATTGGAACGACTGTTAGAATATGCGCCTTATTACAAACAAACGAATCGAAGTAGCCTACATCCGTACTCGCGCATGACTGTAGTGGCGCGACCTTATAGCACTCACTAGTTCCTTGCGCAAGTGATTCAATAATGCGCGGAGACCCATCTTCGCCAAACAATGTGTCACCAACCGCAACTTGCTCAACAGGAATAATCCCGCGCGCGGTTATGATTGGTGTACCAATTCCCAAGCATTTGCCACTATTATGCATTATCATACCATCACTCGCTAAAAATAGACCATCATGCATACACGCCATGCGCGCACTATCGTAATTGTATGTCGCGACAGTGAATCCATAGTACTCACCAATGTTCATATCATATATAGTGAAAGGCGCGTACACGAACTTACTTATAGCTGTATGGTGATGTACTGGCAAATTATACACAAGCATATATTTCGCGCGCTTCTTCGGCAGCATCTTCATGAATGCGCGAACTGGCATATTGATGCGCGCGTAATGTCCATCATCCTTGATTGTTGCGATATGCAAGACATGTCCATAATTGACTACTTGCGCGCGCAACGTTGCGCCATCATCTGCGCACCCGTGTGGAACAATCACAACCATTTTATCAACTCCATGATGTAGTTCAGTAACGAATGCGAACTCGCGCGAACATGCAATGGAAGGTCGCGCAAGATAATCGCCTATGCGTACATCCTCTACGCGAATGGAAGAACCATCTGCGCGCATAATGAGAGTTCCGCGCGCGTGGCAACCAGTCGAGTGCATAAGATGCATGCGCGAGTTAGGCGTGCTTGGATTCATGAATGCGCGCACAAACCTTTGATGTGATTGTAGTTCAGTAGGCGCGCTTGGTCTTGGTCCTGTGCGAAAGTCTTCGTCGCCTGGTGGTGGGACCCATAATTGCGCGAACTCTTTGCGCGCATGTATGTCTTCTATTAGATCTGGGTCAGTCTGTTGTTTGTAAGATGCCATAATGCCTTATATTAGTATCTGTTCTCAAAAGGCAAAAATCATCCATTACTTAACGTACTAACATACTAACGCATCGCATCGCATCGCATTGCATGGCATCGATAACAACTAATCAGACAATAGATTATTTGCGCGATATTAGCGACTTCATTGATGACCTCGAAGACAGAGGTCCAAACGATGACATTACATTGCGAGTCGCGCCACTCCTCGAAAAACAAATGTCCGCACTGCTTCATAAACTTCGCGCGCAACTTGATAATATTCGCGCCAAACGCGCAACTCTCGCGCGCGAACTTATGCTCGCGCAAGCTCGTACGCGCCACGCATCATCAAGTACAGCACAACGCGCAACGAAACGTATTGATTCAACATGGACTGTCGCACGTAGGCGCGCGCATCCTAGTAAGCATTCATCATCTTCGTCGTCCATGTCCTCATTTGCAACTATGGGATTACCTCCGAGCATTGTAATACCAACGCGCACAACCATACCAATCACTGACCGCATACACTTGCAATGTATTACTGTCGAGACTCTGAGCGACGTGTGCGCGGATGGAATGCTCTATTACGTGCCTTCTATTAATAGGTTCGCAATCCATCTCGCGGGCATTGTACTATATGGCAACATTGGTAATGTGTACGTGTCCGAACAATATCCGCAAAAAATACATGATTGCAACGTATTTCCTCGTTGCGCGCAAACATGTAAGTATTATCATAACCCAGTAACTTGCGCGCATTCTACAGATGTGCGCAACTTCATATCCGCGAGTTGGCTTTACTCGCACGATGCCTCAATCCATGACACAAAAAAAGTGCGCAAGCTATCTTCGCGCGAATTCCTTGACCATGACATTGAGCACATTACTGACAAAGATTTAGCATTTTATAACGAACAAATGATGCATGATCTATTATGCGCCATAATCATGAACTACTATGTGCCCCGATACACTTGAACATATTATTTAGTATTCGCTTCGCATAGCGAATGATAAGACGATAACCCGGTATATCCCTTGGCGCGAATGCGCCCAACTCACTAGATGCAACCCAACGCATATTACATACTTCATTTACTTGATCAAGCGAGGTAACATCAATACGCTGGCGCACATCGCGCATAGTGACCGCGATGTAATATGTAACATGATATTGTATGCCATCTTCCGTAAACTCAATTTCGTGCGTTCCTTGTGTTAGATGATAGGCACTGCGAGGTATGCCAGTCTCTTCATAAAACTCGCGAATCGCGCAGTCTACGCCATATTCGCTCGCGCCCTTTCTGCGACCCTTTGGTATTTCCCAAACGCGCTCAGCACTATTATTATGCGAGCGTCTTATGAGTTTGCGCAATCTTGCGCAATTATCAACCATAAAATGAGTATGAAAATAGTTATTTGCTTCGCCGTACATGCCAGCCGTGCACCGATTCAACCATATACGATACCACATTTGCGCGAAATTCATGCTCAATATATCGAGCTTCTCATCAATGGTCATTTGATCAAATAGCGCGACTATTGCATCATCGTCGTGCATGTTGAAACGATGCATAACAAACGCGAAGAACGCATAAGTATATCGCTTGTTTATCATAAGTATGCGTATTATGCCATCACTTCCGCGCTTGCATAAGGCGATACCATATGATACGCGTGTTGCGCGCGATCCTGAAAAAGATGATGACTGTGGGGGTCTATATGCGCGCGATGATGATAATTGTGTATCTGACATGACTGGTTACCCCTTTGCACTATGATAGAGTAGATATGACTATTTATTTTTTATAGTCCAAAACTCTCAATGAATATATTGAATCTCGATTATTGGATTATTGATAGACTTAAGGATTTTTTATGACAATGCAACAATTCTTAGACGAGTGTAAGCAATACCCTCGTCAATACTCTCCGGAGTGGTTCAACTCATCACATGTTACGATTGGAGGAAGCGAGATGGAAGCGCTTATGGGCAACACTACAGAACTTTGCAAGAAAAAAGCCGCGCAGATTGCGAGTGAACAAACAAAGCGCGAGGACGCGCGCGAACATATGGGCTCATGCGCGACTACAGTTGAGCCATTAGCTAGTCATGCGAGTACTAGTAGTACGTGCGAACATACAGAAAGATCCGGATCCGCAATAGTGTCGTTAGATAGTAATGCAAGTATGGGCAACATTGATGATGATGTCGCAACTCCTGAAATGTTCGCGCGCGCGAATACACTCGCAAGTACTAGCACACAAACATGTACGCAACGACCGATTGTTACCCATTGCACAATTACTGACACGAGCGACGTTGTTGATGATGTCGCGACTCCTGAAATGTTCTTGCATGCAAACGCGCGCGCGAGTTCTTGCATGCAAACGAGCGACGTTGTTGATGATGTCGCGACTCCTGAAATGTTCGCGCGCGCGAGTTCTAGCATGCAAACGCATGCGCAATCTAGCACGCAACCGAGCGACGTTGTTGATGATGATGTCGCGACTCCTGAAATGTTCGCGCGCGCAAATGCTTGTATGCAAACGCATGCGCAAACAAGCGCGCAAACACATGTGCAAACAAGCGCGCAACCAACCGTTACTCATCGCGCAATAGTTGAACCATGTCCTGCGCGCAAAGAGATTAGCATTTACGATTCAGGCGTACCAATGGGATGGGGTACAATGTTCGAACCACTACTATGTAGTTATGTTGAGAGGCGCGCAAACCTAGTCGTTAAGGGGCGATCGATTAGTTACATGCCTGGACCGTTCCGATATTCGCCTGATGGATTGTTTGAAGATCATGCGGGCGACTGCGCAATCTTAGAGCTGAAGAATCCATTTACGCGCGTTTGGCAAACATGGAGCGTAGGTGCTAATGACCAGTTTGTAGATCCTCATCTTGCACAACCAGCGGCGCGCGAAGTACCTCCACAATATGTCGGACAATTACAGCTTGGACTACATTTGATAAAATGCGCGAAATATGCATACTTCGTCGAAGCTGTGTATAGGCGCGCAACAATGCAAGGGCGCGTATCTGCCATTAAGATGCAGAGTATGGCGAAAGTGCGTGATGCGCGCGTTATTGAAAGTGGTATCATTGGTTTCTATCATGCTTGTACAGGCGACTCAAACACATACATAGATCTCAAGCGCGCGCGTGATAGTCCTATTAATTTCTCATCGCGCACATATGATGAAGAACTATGTTACGTGCTAACTCACTTGCGCGATGGTGATAATAGCTTCTATCCAAGATACTTTCAGCATATTGATGGAGTTGCGCGCGCACACTCAAGCGTACCATATACGTCTGTTAGTCAAATGCCAAAAACTATTACAATGTCCGATCTCGACGATGACGAGGACGCAGATGATGGGGTCGATGATGCATCGGGATCTACTGATGTCGATGAACCAAAGAACCTATATCTTATTGGATACATGCCGTGGAATCTCATTGGTGTTCATACTGTGCGAGTTGATAGAGACCCATCATATATTAGCGATACTATTGTCGCGCGCGCGAAGGAGATTGTTAATGCAATCACTTTACTTCGAACAGGTTACGAGTAAGGCGCGCGCGAATATGTATGTTCATTCATTCATTCATTCATTCCATCTTTTTTCGCGCAACAAAAAAAAGATGGAATGGAATGATAATGACTTTTTTCTTAGACACATCTCTGGTATGCAATGTCGATACCAACTGTATCAACAAAGCGATGTACGCGCACAACCATGCGAGGGCGCAAACCTAACCATATCGCAACTGGGTCATCGCTTCGAATAATAGGAAGCGTGTTTCGCGCGATATGCAATGTGTCGCATAGTTGCGCGATTTCGGGCTCGCGCAAGATATCATGACGCGGAACCATAATATGTTCTGGGACAACAATCATAAATTTGGTCATAGGATATACTTCGAATGTAGTGCGCGCAGATGCACTCGCGCGCATGATCTCAAGTGCGCTATACAACGCGCTCACTGGTTCATCCGGAGTTACGACAATAACCTCGCGCGCCTCTGTTGATTTGGTTCCGGCTGCGCTGCCACTGTCTTCGGTAGCAATGAGAATCGCGGTACTGATTGCCTTTATATATTGTTGCTTTGTATCTGGAGTAGTAAAGCTGAACTGCAATATGATGATGCGCGCGCCTCCTCGTACGTCACTATCTGGGCGTATGGACATAATGATAGAGTACCCTGGATTAGTCATACTACTAATAAACGCGCTCTCATCAATAATCTTCCTTGGTTGGGCGCCCCTATATACGCACAACTTTTGTAGGTTCTTATGGACCAAATACAACGTTGATGCTGTAGCCATTTCTATTTTATTGTTAGCGTTATTTATTTTTTTTCGTAATCGTGCTCCACAACATATACTAGGAAAGTAACAAAGCTTCTCTCAAGCAATGGATGGTTTTGAAAGCAGAAACGGAGGATTCTCCGTTGGTGATGTTGGGCGCACACTTGCGCCATTTTACTCCGCTCACTGGTTGGCTGTGAGCATCGCGATCGTTATTATGATTGTGTTAATCATTGCATTCTTCTTCGGATGGATTGGCGCATCGTCTGTCAAGAAGCAAGAAAAAGTATCAGTTCTCACGAAAATCGTGAGAGATGGCGCAGGCGAATCGCTCGCGTCCGGGGCATTGGAAACTGGGTATGTTGCAGATCCTACAACATTCTGCGCAGCAGCAGGCGAACCAACTAATGATCCTCATGCTTATATGCTCACTCAACTCAGCGAGTCAGTCGAGGGTTTCCGCCCATATCCCGGATACCAGACACAACTCGATGGCGTTCTGGCGCGCTCAATGCAACACTGAGGTACGCGCACGCGCGTACGCGCGCGCAACCGTGCAAATAGACTTATTTTTTTCGCGCCATTATACGCTCACTCACTTAGTATATAACTTTCGAGATGGACATGCAAGGATTTATTACGAAGTATGCGACACCACAAAACCTCATCATTGTCGCGCTTATTATTGTGATCATTGTCATTATTTATCGTTCTCGGGCGGCTAAGCTCGAACACGATAGGTCGCATAGACGCGCGCGCAAGAGCACAAGCGCGAGTACGACGACTGGCACGACAGATACAAGTTATGACCCCGAGACAGCTGGCGATGATCTATTATCGTCGCTAGTTGATAGTGGTACGGTAACGACTCCAACGACAAGTTCAGAGTAAGCTCGCGCGCATCATAGTCGTCTATTTGCGCAAACTACTTTTTTTGAATCAGTCATAAGGAAAGTACACAATGGCTTCGAAGTATGAAGTACTGGACACTCTTGAGCATATCTTAACTAAGGATATGTGGGCTGGTTCCAAAGTCCCGATTGAGCGCGAGTTTATCATGTTTGATCCACAAGCGCAAGGTTGCGCGGCATGCATCACACGCACATATATCGCGCCTGCTCTCTTAGTGTGCATTGATGAGCCGATAACTAATGCGATTGACCAGGCGCAAAGATGCACGCGCACTTCGCGCATTGATATCACATTCTCGCCAACTGATGGGCGCATTTCTGTCGCAAATGATGGAGATGGCATACCTGTCACGCTCTCTAATGGGCGCGGATCCGCATACATTCCTACGATCATTTTCAGCGTCCCATTCAGTGGTACCAACTTGCGCACAGACACGGATCAATCAACGCTCGGAGGAACTAACGGACTCGGCGTGAAAATTACGAACATTCATTCGCGCGAGTTTTGCGCAACAACGTATGATCGCGCGCGCAGTCTCTCGTTTACCCAGACTTGGACCAATAACTCGCGCGATACTACTGGACCAGTGATTGCTAAATCCGATGATCGTAGTCACGAGGGTACGCGTGTATCATTCTTGCTCGATTTCGCGCTCTTTCAAGCAACCGAGTTAATAGACACAGTTGGCGCGCATGTGTATACGCGCGCAGTCTGGGCTTCGTTGTTCCTTGCGCAATTTGTTCCGCGTGTAACTGTTACATGGAATGGTTCGCCAATTAATTGGCGCTCAATGGATATCGCGCGCGCTGTTTTTCTTACAACTCGCTCAACAAAGCAGCAGCAACAAGATGCGCGCGAAGTTGATGGTAATGGTGATGGTCATGGTAATGGTGATGGTGATGGTGATGGTAATGGTGATGACAGTACCGTACTATCCGTTGATAGTGATCAATCATGTGATGGCAAAGTTGCAACATATGTCGCGACACAATGTGCGAAGTGTGTTAATATGTCTATCATTAATGGGGTGGTTGTTCCGGATGGGAATCATATTGCACGAGTCTCGAAAATCATCAAAGATCGTACTAAGGAGATTGTTGCGGGCGCACTTCATGCTTCGCGCAAAACAGTCCCAACCTTGCGTATCAAGATTTCTATTATCATGGTTATGAATGTGCCGGGCGTTCATTGGGATGCGCAGACTAAGGATCGCGCGCTATTCACTCCTACAAGTTTGCGCGAGTTTATCAATCCATCTAGCGACTTCGTGGAGCGAGTCGCGAATGTTCTCGCGCGCAATGCTCTGGCATCTCTTAATGCGCACGTACCTGTATCGCACTCGCGCATTAACATTCCGATCGACAAGTATAGACCGGCGCGATATGCAGGAACAGCGAAACGCGCGAAATGCGGGCTCATTCTCGCGGAGGGTGATAGTGCCATGAGTAGCATAGGTGTTGGTATTTCGCGCAATCGCATGACCGACTACTACGGAATATTGACTTTGCGCGGTGTTATCATTAATGCGCGCAAAGAGTCAGATGAGGTAGAAGACGAAGAGACTGGCGAAATACGATGCGACAAACACAAGAAGGCGCTAGATAATCAGTTCATAAAGACTCTATGCCAAGTACTCAACCTCGAGAATTCGTGCGATTACAGAGATGCGCGCAATCGCGCGCGCCTTCGTTATGGGCATGTTGTCGCTTGCGTAGATCAGGATGTTGATGGAACAGGTAACATATTTAGTCTTGTTCTTAACTTGTTTCATCGGTTCTATCCATCCTTACTCGAAAGCGGATTTGTTCGGCGCCTTGAGACTCCGATTATTCGCGCATATCCGAAGGGGCGCGCGCGAAAAGGCGCAAGCTCGAGCAAGTCATCGAAGCAGCAGCGCAAAGTACTCGAGTTTTATTCTGACGAAGAATACAAAGCATGGGTCGAACGCGTCGGCAATAGTGCGACAGCTATGAACTTATACGATATACGCTACTACAAAGGATTAGGAACGCATGAGCATGACGAGATTTATCATATTGTGCGCAATATGCAAGAACACCTAATTACGTACACTGTTGATGATACGACTCGCGAGACTTTCGAGGTGTACTTGGGACGCGATCCAGAACTTCGCAAGGAACAATTATCGCACGCGCCTCCTAGTGTTGATCCAGAACTCGAGCGCGCGCGAGCTTGCGAGCATTCGATGCCGGCATCATATCACTTGTTGCGCGAGGCACATGCGTATCAGATCGATAATATCTCGCGCAAAATCAATGATGTCATTGATGGCACCAACCAAGTATCATGCAAGATAATAGACGGATGCATTAGCATTTTCGCGCATGATCCTCATGGACGTCATAAGATCTCAGAACTTGCTGGTACTATCACCGCGCGCGAACATTATCACCACGGCGAAACGTCACTACAAGATGCAATTATTAGGCGCGCGTTCATTGCGCCTGGTGGTATGCAGTTACCTTTCTTGTTACCAAGCGGTAACTTTGGAACGCGCAATGCTGGCGGTCAAGACGCATCAAGCGCGAGATACTTGTATGCGCGCTATAACGCGCCTATCAACGATCTCATATTTCGCGCAAGCGACTATCCAGTACTGACGTTTCGATATGATGAAGGCGAGAGATGCGAACCAGTACACTTTATGCCGATTATTCCCCTTGCACTTACTGAATCGATACACGTGCCCGCGCATGGTTGGAGAATCAATATTTGGGCGCGCGAGGTAATGGACATTATTGGAAACTTGCGCAGACTCATTGCATCAAACGGGCGAGTTTCTCCGATTCGCATGCGTCCATGTTGTTATCCAACTGATCATATTGATGATGTTACAACACTACGCGCATCGACTCGCGCAAATGAGTTCGGCGAGCGGATAGTGTGTGATTGCACAGATCCCATGAGTCCATATTTATGGCATGGCTTAATTGTTGAAACATTCGCGCGCAACGGTAGCGAACTATGGTCTCTCGGAATTTACGAATGGGCATCTGACACTGTAATAAATATTACGGAGTTGCCACTTGGTAAATGGTCGACACCATATGCAGAATACTTACACAAAATAGAAATGTCTGGCGATCCGGAAAGACTTATTAAGAATCTTTGGTCCGCGCTTGATTCCGAGAAAGTGTGTATACAAGTCACGCTTAACGAGCAATCGCCAGCATATGCTATCTTGCTACAATCGCGCGAAACACAACAACAGCAATCTGCACGATCGCGCGCACTCATTAGCGATCCTGTAATAATCGCTCTGGGGTTGCGCGCGCGAATGTCTGATAATATCAACTTCATGGCGCCAGACTCAAGCGTTATCACATTCCGAACATATGAAGAGGTTCTAACTTATTGGTTTCCATGGAGGCGCGACTTTTACGCGAAACGTATCACGCGCGAGCTTGGCTTACTTGATATGCAAATATTGCGCCTGCGCAACATATGCCGTTATATCAGCGAAGTTCGCGAAGGTCATTTCTCGATCGCGAACAAGCAATCCGATGAAGAAGCAAGTAGCGTATTGAGTCAAATGGAGTTCGATAAACTAAATGTCGCCATTCTGTCTTCGCCGAATCTGAAATATACTAGTGACATTGTTGCGGCAGTAACTGGAACAACCGAAGAAACTGCGCCATTGCTATCACATGCGTACTTACTTGATCTTCGCGAGCGCGATATGACAATGGCTAGTTTCAACCGATATAAGAAGTCACTTGATTCATACATGGCAGAGCGTCAAAGATTGGATCAAGACGCGCGCATCGATGACATTATGGGCTATCCATTTGTTGGCGCGCGCATATGGATGCATGAACTTGATGAACTTGCGCGCGCAATCGAATGGGGTCGTAAGACACATTGGAAGTATGATGAAGATGGTATGTACACGTTCGCATGATCATGATCGTGATCTATTTTTTTGAATAAGTTATAATAAAATACTACGAATATCATAACATAACGATGGCATCAAAAAAGACGAGCCCACAAATGCAACAACACGCGCGAGTTGAAAGTATTACATCAACTCCAATCATAATCGCGCGCGAACTTGCGCAAGATGAAGAAGTCGCTAAACTCATGCCAACAACTGGCGAACAACCCATACACCACGAGGCTATCTTACTTGGAATCAATAGCGCGCTTGCGAATGGTCTGCGGCGTATTCTAATGTCCGAAATGCCTGCGCTCACTCTTGTTATTGATCGCGCGACATGGGTTACGAATGATCCGTTTATTATTAACGATATGATCATATCGCGCATAATGTTGTTATCACTTACGCAAGCGATGGTTAAAGTTGGTATGAAATATACGCTTGATGCCTCGAACGAAACAGATGATCCTCTTGACATCTATAGTCGCCAATTCAAGCTGCAAAGAGATGTAAGTTCTGACTCATCGCGCACGCCACTACCATTACCATTCTTCGATAATGTCGTACTTTTGACCTTGCAACCTCATTGCTCAATTAAGTTTACTGCGAATGTTGAGCAAGGTATTGGGCGCGATCATGCCGCGTACAATAACGCGTTCACATCAATTGCTATCCCCCTTGATGAGCGTCCACTTTCTCATCCAAGTACTGGCTTTCCATCGTCTGAGCCTCATCTACCACATAACGATCGCGCGCGATATGTGCATACAAGTACAGCAAGCGATCCGCACGACTATATGCTTGCGTTTGATACGGTTGGACGCGGTTCATCTGGTTCGTTCATTCTTGCACGCGCAACCGATAACTTTATCGCGCGAATGGAAGATATTCGTAAAGCGAGATATGTACAAGGTCAAGAGAAACAAAGGGGTGGATCATCCGCGCATATCTCGCTTGATGATCTCGACACATCTATGCTATATACTATCATCGTGCCAGACGAAACAGATACTATTGGGCAAATGTTCGCGAAGTCTGCGCTCGCAGTCTTTCCTAATCTAAGTTTCGTATCAGGTTGCGCGTCATATGCGGCAGGCGCGCCACTACACATTATTGTGCGTCCGGGCAACACCCCGATGGATGATATTATATCTCGCACCGTTAATCATGCTGTTGAGATGCTTCGAACCATTCGCACGAATCTTGGTCCATGATTATGTTATAACTATGACATACATGACATAACGATAGTCATGACTATTTTTTTAGCTTCCAGGCATTTACCATGTATGCGCGACAATCATATAAACCAGTATGAATCATATGTAATCATAAATATAATTGCTACAACATAAGTCAACCCATGTCAAAAATCATAATCATTATCCCCGATCCTAACAAGTCCATCGATATTCTCTCACTCATATCTCGGTTCGCGGTCGAACTCAAACGTGCTAATAAGCAAATCGTCATATTGCGCGCGAATGTTGCATCAGATGCGCAAGTCATCAGCAAACTCGCGAGTAAATACAACATAACGCGCGTTCCTTGCGTGTTGCATAGTAATGGACCAGTCATAGTAGGTCAATCGCAAATATGCGCATTTATCGCAACTATCAT
The DNA here is from genome assembly GCA_041651675.1 of Candidatus Omnitrophota bacterium. GTDB lineage: Bacteria > Omnitrophota > Gorgyraeia > Gygaellales > Profunditerraquicolaceae > UBA6233. The sequence continues at coordinate 26,149 of JBAZIT010000004.1, forward strand.
TAAGTCTATCAGATCAGGAAATACGGGCGAACATGCTAGACCTCGCGCACCGTGTCCGACTGTTAATCAATATATGACACAAATTATGCTTAGTGGTGGAGACGATACCCCAGACGATGATCCGGAACAAGCCAAGGAAGCAATGTCGCAAAGAATGGCAGACTATCGCGCGCGCACGAAGTTGCAAGCGCCATCAACTGATCCTGCGGCTGGCGCGGCATCGAGTGCGAGTGCGCGAGCGGGCACGCAACAGCGCAGAACAGCTCGTACGACATCTGATTCGCAAACTGATGATGGCGCACAACCACCGCGCGGTACTGTTGTCGAGCAAGAATTACCAACTAGCGAGGCATTTGATGTAGATCATATTGTTGACACAGATAGTCGCATTAAGCTCCGTCCCATTAATACGCGCGATGTTGAATCATCAGTGCGCCAGAGTGTGCAACGATTAAAAACAACTCGGAAACTGGATGAATTCGAAGACCATTTTTACTCGGACATTGCGGATCATGCATCAATGTCTTAATTATGCTGATTATCCCAATGCATCGCATCGTATGCGCGCGATAGTCCGCAATGTTGTTTTTTGAACTAATAGATATGAGTGTATCAATATAATGGAAATCGAGTTTCATAGACCAGAGCGCGCACGTTCGCGCGAAGATAACGCGCGCATGTTCTGTTCTATGATCGCGCGCGCCCTAACTTATTCGTCAAGCAAATGCACTGATATTCAGATGAAGCGCATGATAATCGAAGCGCGCACAAAGTTTCACGCGATGCGAAGTTATGTGTCTGAGAGTCTAATTGTTGAGAAAGTCGGACCTATTCTACTCAATTGGCGCACACAAATAAATAACTATGATGATAACTTCTTTACGACGGTTGATATTGCCGATGTTATTATGCAAATAGTACAAACAGATCAAGGCGGAGAGCGCAATATCGCGCACACTGTAGAACGCGCGCCTGTTGATGATTGCGCGCGCTACCGTGATGCATTTGCGCGCGCTACAACTCAACACGATAGAGTGGCATTGTTTGATGTTCTTAGATTATTGCTTGTACTGTATGCGCAACATGAGTTAAGTGAATAATGAACGTAAAACAATCATAAAGCATATTTTTTGAAATATACATATGGCTGCAACACCAACCCATACGAAAAAGACAACAACTACGCGCAGATCCGATCGTATCGCGCCTGGATTCAATCTTCCAACTGATCTAAGCGACTCGCTTAATGATTGCTTGTTTGATGCAACTCTCGCGTACAAGAAATGCGCGCGCATGCTTCGCACTATTAATCAATTCGCACAACTTGCGCAAACTGTTGTAGATTCGCGCGTTTATTCGCGCATTGATACACAAAGCGAGTTCGCGCAAACATGCGCGCGTATTCGCGAGTTTGTTCATACACATGCGCGCGCCATCTATGATGCAGATGAGATACCTGACCTAGATCATGAAATATCATATGATTCGCTCCCACAAGATAAGAAAGATCAA
>JBAZIT010000005.1:0-25029 GCA_041651675.1 Candidatus Omnitrophota bacterium
GAATAATATAATAAAATAAAACAATCACCGATTGCGCCTTACCCAAGAAGATCAACAACAAAAAATCCACACACGTACCACGATTAATTTTCTAACCCTGTAGCTTTCTTTGTGAAAAAATTCGATTCGAGAAAACTTATTGCTATCATTATTATTAAAATAATAGTCACTAAACAAGGTAGTCTAAAAAAGCCTAATTTCCGTATAGTATTATATTTTTCGCGCCGAGTGGGTTGTTGCTTACCGTTAGTCTTTCCGCCCGGTCCCTGTTACCGCTCGGCTATTGTCTGAATATTATAGAAATATTTAATATTTAATGATAAAAAATTGATAAAATATAAAAAAAATACTTGACAAAGTGGAAAATAACGCCTAAATTATTCATAGTTTCAAAGCAAGTTTTTTAAAAAATAACGGAGGTTAAAAATGGACAAGATCGAAACGCTATTTAATATCGACAAATTCGATACGCGCAAAGTCCTTAATAGATCAAATAAAGTCATTGATAAGACTATTCTTGACGAGATTGAACAGCAGGGCGTAACTTGTGAACACCTTGAAACTTTAGGCGTCCCTGTTTTTTACTACCAATCTCAAATAACATTACACGGGTTATTTCCGGAGCTATCTTATATTCAACCGACTGGATATAAATCTATATTTCAGAATCAAAACAAGTCAATCGGGGTTAAATATATCGCAGTCGATTATCTAAAAAAGAAACTAATCTATGAAACAATCAGGGATTATTTGCCTGGTTGGTATATTTTAAAAAATTCGGGTGAATATAGCCTGATTAGTTTTTCTAAAAGCTTTACCGATAAAGAAAATTATAAAGCAGAGCTTGCTAATATGAAAGCAAAGGTCGAACATATTGACAAGTCGCTTTTTTCCGGTTCGGTTGGTGTTTACCTTGCCCGTGATATGTTTTCTTATTTCTTGGTTGCTTATATCGCGATCGGGACGATAAAACAAGAGAACGTAATAAAGCTAATTGAGTCGGTTTGTAAAAAACCTATTGCTGAGATCAATGAATCAATACGTCTAAAAAATGAACAAGAGCAAGCTAAACGTGATGAGGAAAATCGCAAATGGCAAGCTAAGCGTGATGAGCAAAAAAGACAAGCTGAAATATATATATCTAAAATGACTCCGGAACTAATTGCCGCCGGATATATAAAAAATGAACGGCTAAAAATCTTTGACGGCTTAACAGGTTTAATATTCAACGATAATGGGAAATTAATATTTCGCAAATATATTAAGCCGAAAGGTAAGCGATTAATTCATAAAGCCGAGCAAGTTATAAACGATATATCAGAAATCGAATCGGTCAAGTTTTCCGAATATGATTATAGAAAAATTCATTCCGAATATGTATCTAACTTCTGGACTATACAGGCAAAACAACCTGCAAAACAGTTTGACATAAAGCCCGGCATAAAAATAAATGAAAAATTGAACGGGATCGAAATACGTTTTCCGTCAAAGCCTGATATATCAATCTTAGAAAAACTAAAATCCGCCGGTTGGCGTTGGTCAAGTTTTAATTTATGTTGGTATAACCGGAACACGCCTGACAATCTGAAATTTGCAAACTTAATAACGCAAATATGACAAAATAATATCAGTATTGCAAAAATAACCAAATCTTCAAACCCAAAATAAAGGATAGTAAAAATGAAACAAGAACAATTAGACGAAATTCTCAGCAATCTTGACTATGACAAGATCAGAGAGTATTCCATATTTTCCGAAGGGAAAATATGGATTCATAGGGATGGCAGTATCAGTCACGTGACCAGTGGAACAGTTCCGAGCCCCGAATCCGATGTCATCGCTATCCTCACCTGTACCGGGCGGGGAAATATAGATGAATCCTATTATGCTGAAGGCTGGGCTACCCTTCAGGATGATGGAACATACCTGACTGATGACGGTCGGATTCTCTCGGACGACGAAATGATCGAGGAATGCCTCGAGACAGGGACATTCTTCGAGGATGACGAAGCAATCCGGCGCGAAATTGAGCGCCAAGTTCTGGGTTGCGATCTTTAGTATTACCCCCGTCCGGTCAGCATCGAGGTAGCGCGGACGGGAGCAAGGTCGGAAACGGCGGCCGACAGAAAAGAAACCGCCGAATTGAAAAAAAAGAAAAATATGCAAGTATTGCAAAAATAATCAATTCTTCAAACACAAACCAAGAGGAGAGTAAAAAATGGCATGGAGAAATTTTGACACTCACAGAGAGGAAACAAAGGCGGTCAAAGCTGCCTTAAATGCCGCAGGAATCAATTGCGTAGTCAAGCACAGAACAGGTACAGCCTGGGGCTGGCTTGAAATTAATATCGGTAAGGATGCAGATGCAGAACTACGCAAAAAAACGCTGGATATTGCTTTGGAGGCGACTGGCCGTCATGGAGATTACAACGGCGAAATATTAATATTAACACAAGATCACTGGGACCAAGAAAGAGGGCAAAGTATTCCGATTATTCAGCCTTATATCAAACCAGAAGCCAAAGAGCAAAAAGCTGAAAATATAACACAAAAATAAAAAATTAGTTTATCCCGTCCGGTCAGCATCGAGGTAGCGCGGACGGGAGCAAGATCGGAAACGGCGGACGACAAAAAAGAAACCGCCGAATTGAAAATAGATAATTGAGCAAGTATTGCAAAATTAATCTATTCTTCAAACCTAAAAAAGGAGATGTAAAAATGAAATGCTGGGAATGTAAAAACAAAGTAAAGTCAGCCTACAGGATATGCTATCTTGACGAAGCTGGCAATGAACAATTCCGGGATATATGTGATAACTGTGAGCCGAAGCTAAAACGTGATCCTTGCGGTTTCGTCAATGTTCCGAAAATAACAAAAACAAGCCTAAGGAGAGTAAAATGATTCATTCACAAAATTCAGAGGATAAAGACCATTGGGTCGTATATCCTCAAGCTATGAGCGAGGAAGAGGTAAAAGCTGATTTTCGGACTTTCACAGGTAGAGAGCCCGATGTAATGCATTCGCCGGAAGAGAGTGGAACGAATTTCTGGTTTCTTGGATATGTATCACTGGCCGAATCTATCAGAAACAAACAAAGAAAATAAATACCCGCCGGGGTATTTATTTTAATCCTTGTTTTGTTGGATTCCGGACTTTCACCGGCCACTAAGGGACCGCCCGGCGGGCGAAATAATATATATATTTATTTTTGCAAATGCAAAACAGTATTGCAAAAATAACCAAATCTTCAAACCCAAACCAAAGGAGCAAAACCATGAACACAAAAACCACAAGCAACCCAACCGCCGAAGCCAAAAGCGCACCCGAATGCGTTTTTGACCTCGAAAAAGCCACCGCCGACTTTCAGGCGCTGGAAGTCGCCGCCAAAGAGCATTATCGCGCCGGTGATCAGTGCCTGGTCGAAGCCGGTCAAATCCTAATCGCCGCCAAAAAAGCCCTGCCGCACGGCGAATTTACGGCTTGGCGCCGGGACCGTCTGAAAAAATCAGATCGGTATTGCAATTATTTAATGTCCTTCGCGGTCACTTTCGCCGGAATGACCGAAACCAATCTCGGATATTCCCGTCTTTCTCTCATTTCTGAAATGAATATCGAACCGGAAGTCGTCGAGAAGGTCGTTGAAGTCGTCGCGAAATCCGGTGCAACGAAAGCCGAGACCGCCGCGCTAAAAGACATGATCAATGCCGAGATCGCCGCCGGTCGTCTGGTCCCGGCGGATGCCGTTGAATCCCTTCTCGCCGAAGCAAAGGAAACGGCGCGCAAGTATCAGGAAACCAAAGATGGACAAAAAATCCCGGATGCTATCGAAAAGGTTGTTACTGAGCGAAATGACCTTGAAAAACAGGTCGCCGAGCTGACCGCCCAGATCGAAATGCTGAAGGTCCGCAATTCCGCCGGCGATCCTGCCGAATTCGAAAAACTCAAAAAAGACCTTGCAACCCGGAACTCGGAACTCGAAACCGTAAAATCCGAACTCAAGACCGTTACCGATAACCTGAAAAAATTCGAGCAGGCGGCAAAATCCGAAGCAATCAAACAAATCGAGATTGAACGCGCCAAGGTCAAGGAAACCATTGAAAAACAGTATTCCGACAAGATCGCGTCATTAGAAGCCCAGATCGAATCGGCTTTGCAAAACAATGCTGATTTACAGGTCAAACTTACCGACGCTAAAAATGCCGCCAATGAAATCGAACGTCTTAAAAAAGAAAATCTTAGCCTGCAAGCGGTTATCCGCGAAAAAACCGATCTCGCGGCAGAGAATCAAATGCTCCGTGATCGGATCAATTCATTGGAAAGCATTCTGGCGACCTTGAAAACCGCCAAATCCAAAGAGCAAATCGCCAAGATCATTGACAAAGTCACGGAAATGCTTCACGCCTCGGCTTAAACTTCCGAAATCCCGACTTCGGTCGGGATTCGCCGGTAAATCCGTAAATCCGGCGCTGATGATGGAAATCGGAAAAAAATATAATCAAAGGAGTTAAACCATGCAACCACAACCAAAAACTCAAGATCAACTCGACATTTTAGCGACGATTCATGCGATCATGTATTCGCCGAAGTCCGCGTCATCCATGACAATGGGGCCCATTCCAGTCGCAACGGCAAATGTCAGTCATTGCCGCGCCGAAATGGAATTACTCGGCAAGATTATGCCGCGTAAATCCGCTCTGCCAATCGTTCAAAATATAAAATTGACGATCACGCCGGGCAAAATATTAATGCACGGGACAAACCTTGAAAGCACCCTTCTGATTGACCTGCCTGCCGAGACGACCGGCTCCGCTGAAGTCCTAATCCCATTCGGCAAGTATTTCATTGCCGACGAATTATCCATTTCAGTATTGCCGGATAACACGATTCTTTTGAATGGCGTTAAATTTACGAATTTGCGCCCGGCAGAAGAGTTCCCGGAAATTCCGGTATTGACTGAGACCGGCGAATTTATCCTGACCGATTCCGACCTTGCCGCGTTGTATTCGGCCCGGGAATTTTGTTCACATGACGACGAATTAAAACCGAGTATGACTGGTTTTTATTTCGATATTGGAAATCGTTTTGTAGCTACAGATGGCTACAAATTGATCGTCCGGAGCTTTTCGCATCCGGTCAATATCAAACGTCAAACCGAAGATTCTGGCGAAATGACGGCTATCTTGCCGGCTACAATCGCCCATTACTGGCCGACAATCAAAAAGATTGTCAAGAGTCCGATCGTTTGCAATATCAATCACTTGCACGTTATGTTCAGATTATCCGACCATGTTAGCCTGATAATGCGTCTGATTGACAAACGTTTTCCGGATTATGAAAGCGTTATCCCAAAGCCGGAAGATGCAAAGTATTATTGCTCGATCACTGCTGGCGATCTCAAGTCATTGTTGAAATCTATCGAACCGGGCTTCCAAAATCCCGATAGTAAACTGCAAACGATAATCTTTACCGGCGAGTCAATTAAGGCTCATTGTCATGATCGAGATGAAGACGATCAGGTATTTGCCAATCCGTCCGTCCTTCAACCGCCGTTTACTATTGCACTGGATCATTCCTATTTTACCATGCTCGTCAATCGTTATGCAGATAATGACGAAATTCGGATTTACATGTATTCACCGGTCAATTCCGTATTATTTATTCGTGCCGATGAAAATCTGAATGACGAAACTGTTTTGCTGATGCCGGTCCGTATTAATTGAATTATTGGTAATTATTTACTTGACATTGTGCCAATTTAATCATTAAATTTATCTTAATGGAGAATATTATGCAAACCATCGAAGTCAAACCCGCACCCGGGTGCGGGTTTTCAGAACTATTAACCGGCTACTTGGAACGCCTGCCGGTTATTATTCAGAATGTATCGCCCCGCACGATTGCCTTCCATCGCTGGGCGATCCAAAATTTTTCCAAGTCATTCGACAAACCCATATCGGAAATCAGTTATGGCGAAATCGAGGACTTTATCCTGAAAAAAGCCACCGGCGCCAGCATGCGCAATATGATGTTGTCAGTCCTGGACGCATGGCTAAATTTCCTGGCGGATCGCAATTTGATTGACGACAGTATTGCAAAAAGGTTCACGTCCTTCAAAAAGAAAGCCTATATCTTCAATGTCGCCCAGATCACTCAACGACCACCGATTGAGTCCGAACATGTCAAGCGAATCTTTCAGACCCTATCTATCCGCCGATGCAATCCGGAGCGCCGGGAACGCGATCTAACGGTATTCGGCGCCGGTATGTTGTTTTTAGGCTTACGTATTAATGAAGTCTGCAATATCGAAATCTCAGAAATCGAATTTCACGAAGATTATCGCGTCTTCTACGTGGATGATGACGAAAGCAAAGGACGCGATTATTCCCGCGAGTCACGCGAGAATATGTTCTATGCCGTCATCAAATTGCCATGGTCGAAAATCAAATGGCATAAACCGGACGAATCCGGATATTATCGAAAAGTTCTCTGGGACGTTGCCGAATTTGGTGGTGTAAATTTCTACCGCCTGCTAAAAGTTTGTTATGAACGAGCAGTGTCGGCTAATAAGCGTTTCCTTTTTTACAATTTACGAAAAGATGGGGGCGAAGGCGAACAGATCACGCCTCGCTATTTCGAGCGCCTAATGGCTCGCACTCTGCAACGTGCCGGGATTGATATTCATTACACGCCTCATCAACTCCGGCATTCATTCGCCGCCTGGAACTATGGCAATCCGGACGTGCCACTTCACATCATGCAGGACCTTCTCGGGCATAAACGCATCATCAATCCCTTTGGCCCAATCAATGGTGCCACCCTACTCTATGCCAATCACGATGGCCATCCGGAAGCGATCGATCCGTATTACCTCGCCGCCCAAACCTGTATTCGTAAACGACTCAATGATCAAAACTAATCCAAAAGGAGTAATTATGGAATTCAAAATTGACAAAATCAAACTCAAGATCGCTATGCTTCAGCATGGCATCCTAACTATTGACGAACTGGCCGCCAAACTCGGTTGCAGTCGTCAGAACTTCTACCAGACCTATATCAAAGATAGTGCCTTGCAGAAGAACATCCCAAAACTCTGTGAAGTCCTCGGCGTCACGCCCGAAGACATTCTAAAATAAAAGGATGATGTATATCAAATTCTACATTCAAAATTCTACATTAGTAAAAATCCAGATCGATCTGTCGATCTATCCGGATGGTATTTCCTTAACTTATAATTTTTGAGGTGAACTATGTTAAGAACATTTTTCTTTTTAATTGGATTGATTTTTTCGATCTTATTTTCTCATTGTTCTAAATATGAAAATTCGTCTAATTATGGTATGAAAACTAAAACTACTTACAGTTCCGAATCTTCCATTTCTCCAGCCAATACGTTGGCAACTCTCGATGGCAATATTTATTCACCTTCTTCTTATGAATATTATATAAAAAATATCGCCAGGTATTGCATCAATTCAGAAGCATCCATTTCAGATATTGTTTATACGGCACAAAAATCGATTGAAAATATTCACGGCGTTAAACCTTCATTAATGATTATTCTTCAAGGATTGAATACTGCGGTCACAAATGATGAGTGTCGTACTTACGATTTAAAAGAAGTTGCCGCAATGTTTGTAACCATTTATTAGATAATTCTTTTTTCTAATCTCTTAATCCGATCTTATATTCGATCTTTTCCCTATCCCTGCAATAAAAAAGCCCTCAAAACGTAAACCCAGGTTTACATAATACAAACTTAGCCCTATTTTTCTGCAACTATTCCTATCCGGCGCCAATTATGCGCATTACTTAGAAATTTTATTCAGATTCCAGCGATGATACTTCCACCGGTTCCAGATCAGCACGCCGATTCGGTGTGTTACAATTCCCGTCAGATTCATTTGTATATCGCCCCAGGAGAAACCTTCGCCGCCTAAGATTCCGGCGCGTTCGTAAGGTATTAGTCCGTCTTTGACTTCCCAAGCCACGCCGATAGCGAGCGCTGTCAGGTCTGATTTCCACCATTTTCCGGTATTGTCAAAACTGCCCGCCATATAGCCGGAACCGATTAGGTGCAACCCAGAGGCGTCCGGCATATCCAGAACTTTCTGATCTGACCAGCGCCATTGAAAGTATTCCTGCGCCGGGCATTTATCCACAAAGAAACCCATGAATATCATCATTATTACGATGATCACGAAACAAATATAAGCAGTTCTATCTTTCATCTTTATACCTCATTTTATATTGTCCCCATTCTTATAAAACTTTATTACTATAATCATTATCATTAATTACAAAACTAATCACAACCGCCAATCCTCATATTGAATTGTATCAGAAAAGATTTTCTTGTGGTTTATGGTTTTCGATTCTTCGCTTGGCAATCTCAAAATACTTTTCGTCTTTTTCTATGCCAATAAATCGGCGTTTCAAATTCTTACAAGCAACGCCGGTTGTCCCACTACCCATAAACGGATCAAGAACTATATCATCAATATTAGAACTTATCATAGCAAATCTTGTAATCAAACCAATCTGTTTCTCTGTAGGATGTTTTGTATCCTTACTACCTCCACCAGCTGGATGAAAATAATATGTAAAATAATTATTATAGTTAAGATTTGTATTGAAGGTAGCACCAGTTTCTCTAATATAAACAATGTATTCTTTATCAATCAAGTAATGACCATTGAAAATAGGGACAGGATTAGGCTTTAGCCAGACCAATATATCCCATTTATAATCATTACTCTCGGCAAAATCAATATATTTACATAATAGATTTTTATTAGTAAATACATATAGGTTATATTTCTTCATTATCCGCTTGATACTGTTTAGGAAATTCTCAGGATTAAAAGACATTCCAAAAGATTCTTTTATATTAACAAGATGTTTTTTATTTTCATTTTTCATAAATCCACCACCAATCGGATCCTTAGATATAAATTCATAGGGCGGATCGGTCAATATCATATCTATACTCTTATCTGGAATCAGCGGTATAATTTCAAAGCAATCGCCAAGATGCAATCCAACCATTGCATCGAGATAATTGCATTCGTTATCATTTTCTCTCTCAATTTGATTGAGGAGTATTTTGGCCAGATCAATGGCCAGATCATCTTTTTTGGTTTCGCTCATTATTTATTTTCCTTTCAATATTTTTTTCATATTTCACCCAACCTGAGAAAGTATGTCATTTAATTAATTCCGTCGCTTTTTCCGGCTGACCAATGGCATGATACGCGCCCATCAGAGCCGAGCTAACTAACTGCTGATATTTGCCGCCGGTTGTCAGCAGATAGCGCCAGCCGTCAACTTCCTTATTGACATTTGCCAGGTATTGTTCGCCGTAGATTACGGTCAAATGCGCCGCAATCAGGGTCATAGCAAAGTTCAGGTCCGGATCATCCTTGCATATAGATAGCCCGGTCTGCGCGTATTTGATCGCTTCCTGGATATAATACAATTTCCCAGATTTGTCAGATTCTTTGATGGCGGAATCCAAATAAACCATTGCCATTGAGTAATATAGCGTGAAATAAGTTACGTCCGACTGGTGTCGCATTCCCGGCGGCAAGTGATTAAAACACTCCTTAGCGCACTTCACGCCTTCTTTAATTGAGCCTTTTTCAAAATATAAATTGGCGAGATAATACCAGGCGTCCCAATCAAATGGTTTATCCTTAATTCTTTTCTGCAGTAGTTTTTCACTCCGGATGTATTTCTTCTCCAATGAATCATCATTATAACCAGTATGGATTATTTTCAGATCAATCGGCACAACCAATCCGCTGATCACAATTTCATTATGCACAATGCCTTGATAATGGGCGGATCCGGCTCGGAATATTCTCACTCCGTTTTGTTTTAGGCGCAGATTGCCTTCCGGATCAACATCGTTGATTTCCACGCTCAGCCCGGTAATTTCGGGTGGCATTTTATTAATGGCGATCTTGATATTCTGGATTTGATCTGGTTTCATAGCTGGCAGATATTCATCGGCGTCCATTACCATTATCCACGGATGGGTAGCTTGGGCAATCACCCGGTTTCTGTGGTAAGAGAAATTTCCCCGCCATTCCTCACTATGTAGTATCGCGCCCAAATTCCGGGCGATCTCGCGCGTATTATCGCTGGAACCGGTATCCAGCACGATTTTTTCATCCACGAAATGCTTTACGCTTTCTAAGCATTTCGGCAGATTCTTCTCCTCATCACGCACAATCATACATAATGAGATTTTCGCTGGAATGCGGCGCTCATTGGGTTTTTCCAGCACTGATCGGTAAATCATAGCTAATTCGTCCAGATGTCGGTCAATCGTAAATCTCTTTTGCCATGCTGAGTAATCAATTTTCAGTGATTTCGCCATATAAAAAGCTTCCGGTAAGTCCGCTGTATTGTTCACGCTAACGCCCCATTGACGCGTATATTTTTCCGCTTCCCCCAGATTATAAGATAACGTTGGAATCCCAGCCATCATATAATCAAAAGCCTTATTCGGCACGGCGATCTTGCAATAATCCAATATTTTACGGTCAACAATCTCGATGTCGTTATATCCCACAAAGCCAACTTGATATTGCGAAAGTTCGGTATATATATCCGGGTAGCCGTTGATCGTCTCGTGCCAGATACAGCCCGGCCAATCCAGCTTTACACCATTCTGAGCTGGATATATATGAACGTTTATGCCGTTTTCAATAAAATGTCTAAAAATCTCCTTGTAATACCGGTAGCCGAATTTGCCTTCCAGCTTTGAGATCCCGCCAAAGTAAACAATATTATTGCCTTCCAACTTCGGTTTTCTTTCATAATCAAGCCATTTTTCCGGCGGCAGATTCAGGATAACGCTATATGGTCGTTCGCCGTATTTTTGACAGATGAAATCTGCCATACCCTGAGCCGAGAAAATTTCCGGGGCATCACTGCCATAGACATATTTGGCAGAAATGTCTTCCTGACCGCGCAATTCGGCGCAGTCATGCGTATCAATCACGGTCGGGAATTTCATCTTTAGGCTGATCGCCGCGAGTACCGTATTATCCACATAAGCATGGACAATATCCGGATCAAATTCATCCAGCGCTTTTGCGACATGTTTATACGACGTCCATTCCTTTGTCACAAAGTCGGGATATTTATTTTTATCGGGACCCCAATTTTCCTTTGTGACAACTAAAATATTTTTTTGTTTAAACATTTTAAGTTGGAGTTCAATCATTTTTTCGCGTCGCCCGCGCCATGAAAAGCATACAATCGCCAATTTCTTATCCGGAAATAATACTTTCATCATTTCTCCTTGTTTGGAATTAAATCATATAAATCTTGTTAATCTTGTCAAAAATATTCTTCCTAACTGATTGGCATTTGGAATTAAATCATATTATGCGTCTTAGCGAGAGATTTCATTTCTATTTTTGGAATTAAATCATGTAAATCTTGTTAATCTTGTCAAAAATATTCTTCCTAACTGATTGGCATTTGGAATTAAATCATATTATAAATATTTTATTCTTTGCGTCTTAGCGTCTTAGCGAGAGATTTCATTTCTATTTTTGGAATTAAATCATATAAATCTTGTTAATCTTGTCAAAAATATTCTTAGCTTCTTAGCGAGAGAACTCATTTCTTCCGGCAGACACAGCAATGAAACAGCGGATTTTCAACCGGTATATAAGCCGTATCAATGACCTCGAAGTCTTTTACCAGGTCCAACATCGTCTTCTCACTATAAGTCCGCAGATGGCCACCAGATTTAATTAGGAAATTTGGCACGGTCAGGATTAAGTAGCCATCCTTTTTAAGCCATTTCAAGATTAGCTTCATCAATTCTTCTGGTTTGCCAAACGGTAAATGTTCGCACAATTCACCGCAGAAAATCAGGTCATAGCGCCGGTTATTTTTCGGTTTGTATTCGAAGATATCCGATTGGATATAGTTTATATTTTTCTGTTGGCATTCATCCCGGATTATTAGATTGATGTCAACCGCATCCACTTCGCCGACATAGCGTGCCAGAATCTGGGCAAAAACGCCATCCGCGCAGGCAATGTCGAGCGCCCTTTTTTTCTCAGTCCATCCCAGAGTCGAGATATAGAATTTTTCTTCCAGCCAGATTGCCCGCATATTATTCGGCGATCCCGGTTTTTTAACTAAATCATACAATCCCATTTTACACCTCTCTATTTATTGTTTGAACTTGTTTATTCAGCTCAGGGAGCGCCGTATTTCGTTAGATTTACAAAGGAGGTTAAAATTATGAAAAAAGCCGACGCCTCCTGCTGAATCCTAATATCAAAAATCAAATGAAAAATCCAGCGTAATCTGATTTTGACTATCTATCGGAATATTATTGAAGATTTTTTTCCTCTCTGGCAATTTCAATTGCCGATTGAACGTGAATATAATGCAGTGTTTTTGGTTTCTTTGTTTATAAACCGTAAATCCAGTATCGCTCCGTCCAATAATCATCATCTTATTCACATCATCCCAATGTACCTGCAGTTTTTCGCCTTTATAAATTCCTGCCTTCCGGGCGATATTATCGCCGAATTTGATTTTGATTTTTTTACCAACTTTACACTGCTCGATCGCATAAGTTATCTGATCATCATTCATTCTCATTTGTTCTTTATGTGGAGATTCCGCATAAACATCATGTAACATAAAAACCTCTCGGTTATTAAGTTGTTGGTTTGTTTCAATTCTTTCGGCTGTTAATATAGTTTACAAAATGTGAACTTGTCAAGTATTTTTTCTTTAATTCTTGATTTCATTCTGTAAACTATAATTGCTTTTATGAAAAACTGACCTTCCAGTTGATTCTCAATATATCGCCAGCCGCCATGCTCCAAGCAGACAGACTATCGTTATCCCATTCATTCGTATCAAATCCAACATCTTCGTCAACCAGATCTGTTCCAAGTGAAACTAATCCCGAAAAATTAAGTGGTCCTGTAAAGACTCCCTGCCAACGCCGATAATAATTGCCGGATGGATCGGATGAGTGAACCGTTGTAATCATTGGATAATAAAAATTGGCATCTTTTATCAATAATCCATCTTTAAATTCATTTCCATGGACTTCATTTGAAGTAAATAGTCCATTATCACCTAAAAACCAATCTTCGGAATCACCGGTTAATGCATTTCTTAATTGGGTCAACAAATAAGGATTTGCCCCGGCAAGACTTATTTTCCAGTGGACTTTCAAAATATCTCCAGTATTCATAGACCAACTGCCAATATTCGCAGTTGCCCATAGATTAGAAAAACCATCGCCAGAACCTAAATCATAAGTTCCGAGATACAAATTGCCGTTGGTTGATTCTGCCGATGACGCGGTATATACACCGGTCCATCTTTTGTAATAATTTCCAGACGGATCGGTGGCATGTGCTGTTGTTATCATTGAGCAATTACCTGCTCCAATGTCTATTAATATACCATCCTTATCTTCATAACCTCCACCCGTATTAGCATCAAATAATCCATTAAAACCCATACCTTTATCCACTACGTCCTTATATGTACAGTCCCGAAGCATTCCTAATAAATAAGGTTGAGAAGTATTGTGGGCTTCTTTTACCAGTTTGAAATCATCTTCATTGGCTCGTTTCAGCCAAACTTCGACATTGTGCATTATTTTGACATTAATATTGATTTCTTTCATTTCGTCATCTCCTTTATGTTGCTATTGTAAAAACATCATCGCTTATATCGAATATCGCAGAGTCATCCGCATCTGAGATTTTAATCAGACATTGATTACTATTTTCATTCGGTATCAGCCAGCTATATGTTCCATCGCAGGGCGTGGAATTTATCACTGATGACCAGTTAGCGCCATTATCCACTGAATATTCAATTTTGACATTGGTTATTCCAGCCATATAATTCCAGGTAATATCGTGATTCTCACCTTCTAACCATGTCTCTCCGCCATTCGGCGCAGTCACCTCCAATATCTTAGCCTTGACTTCATCGCTGACTGTGATCGGCGTCTCGATATTAGCCTCGCGCTCCTCAGCAATTGAATCGCTGACCGTGATTTCAGTCTCAACGTCTAATTCATGTTCTTCTACGACCCCATCGCTGACCGTGATTTCGGTCTCAACATCTAATTCATGCTCTTCTATGACTTCATCGCTGACTGTGATTGGCGTCTCGATGTTAGCCTCGCGCTCCTCGGCAATTGAATCGCTGAGCATAATGGCAGTTTCGACATTGATTTCCTTGACTTCAAATCCCCAGTGATACTGATATAAATCATCCATCACGCTCTGTAATATCAAGTCCGTCACGCTGGGGCCGGAACATTTGATATGATCCACCATTTCCAGAATTTCCATCAGCACCGCGTCTAAGTTTTCCACCGGGTTGGTCACTTCACCTATATCTTCTAATTGCAGATGCGGCGCAAGGATAATCGTAGTCGAAAACTTTGATTTCTCGTCTTTCCAGTAATTTCGTAAACCGTAAGCCAGCGACTGCGCCTGATACATTTCCGAAATGAATAGGTTTTCGATTTCCTTGTCGCGCTCACCGTATTCCTCAATTTCCGTATTAGTTGGGCCTGCCTCGACGTCAATCTTTTCCACCCTGGAAAGCGGATAGCCGGTGATATTAACCTCGATATTCTGCTCGATTTCGCCCCAATTATCGAATAACAAATTAGCACCTTTGCTATCAACCTGCACCCGGTTAATGCGCAGGGCAAACGTTTCCGATTGGATCTTAGCATAATTCACACCGATTTTATAGCCGGGCGCTCCGCTGACGCCGTGCATTTCGAACAACGTTGCGCCCTGAGAATCTTTCGGCGTAATAACAATCGTTGCGGCTTTATTCGGATAGCCCGTAAAGACGCCTTGATCGCTGGCGTTCGGTTCAATCGTATCCTGAACTACCCGTCCCTCTCCATCAATATAATAATCAACCGTCTTAATATTATAGACGATATAAAGCGAATCTTCGCGGGCATAAGCGCCATTCATTTGTTTAATGTAGAAATGCGTCTCAGTTTTAATGTCCGTCTTACTCGTTGGCGCCGTGCCATAACCCACTTCATCGTTATTGCCATCTACCAACCACATATCCGTATCGGGATCAACCATATCGTTATAATCTGCCTCAGTGCATAGCCGGAACTCACGCCGATTTTCCAGCATAACTAAATAATTGGCATCCCCGAATGTGCCGGTGATCTCCCAAAAATAGGCGGCGTCCCGTTTAGTATGCCGAACCGTGCCATTTAGCAAAATACCCGCCTCATCGCCATATTTCACTGTGAAAGCCGTCGTCCCGATAATCATCGGATGCTCGAATTCCAAAAGGAAATTCTGTTTGGTCACATCCTTTTCGCTATAATTAGAACGCTCATCGTCAGGTAACCAGTCAAATTGACCACTACTGTTCGTTTCCTGGATTAGTGGCACATCCGAACGTTTTTGGCGGGAATAAGGTGCAATCGTATATTGTTTGATAATGCTTAGACGTGTCAGGTCCGGCAAAAGCCGCTGACCTTTGACTGTTACCTTATTGATGATCGTGTCCTCATTCCAGTCTTCAGTCTCATGCGTGATATTTTCCGTATCAATTAATTCAAATAATTCCGGTTGAATGCGGTACTGCACAATTACCGCCGGATTATTGCGCACTCGAGGAGTGTCAATAAAATTGATCGTTTTGTAGCCCAATCCGTCAGTCGTGATCGTAAAATCCACATCCTCGACCAATTGCTCCATAAAGTCCCGCGAAAATACCCGGATCGTCTTGTGATTGCTATCGTGAATAATATTCAGCAGGCCGACGCCCTTGCCCTCGTAAGTCTGACCAAGCAATACCGATTTCGGTGTCCGGGTAATAACATAACGCTTAACTGAACCGGAATAATACCATTGATATAGCCAATAATGATATGTAAAGATATACGTTCCATCTTCATTATAATTTATTAAATAAGTTCCAGGTTCTGGACCACCTGATAAAATAATATAATCATGTTTTTGGACATTATTAAATATTCCACTTCTTCCCTGAATTGCTCCAAATGATGCCATTCTTGTTAGTACTTCATCCGGCAAACCAGTATCAGGATCGCTGTTAAACGTTAATATCGTATTATACGCCTCACTGAAATCCATGGTCGGTATAACTTCCTCGTAGATGCGTTCGCTCAATTCCACATTTTCGCGCTCGTCAATAATCATGCGCCAGTTCTCAGTTTCAGCCGCCTGCTGAATGGCATCCTTGCGCAACATATCCGTGATCTCCGGAAAATTCAGCGCTGGATGATAATCATAATTCGCCCAGAGCCGGGCATCCTGTTTTAGCGGGCGCTTCAGGATCAGCTCTCCGGTTTTGACATTCAGCCAGTAATCAATGGTTTCCACTACGAAACCCGACCATGACCCGCTACTTTCTAATTTGTGATCCTGGTAGATTTGTGGCTGATCATAGAATACTGTATCCTTTAATGGTCCGTTCGTGTCCTGGATATTACCCTTTAGCCAGAATTGACGTTTGGCATGAGTATATAACCATTTATCTTGACCTTCCTGAATGCTACAAATTATATCTCTGTTCGGTCTGATAATCAAACCAAATCTTTTTTTTGATAGATTAATATCAAGTAAAATTATTTCGATTTCATTAAAGCTTGAATCTGTTACAAGTTCATATTGATCGGTAGATGACAATCCATCGCCGATTATTAAAAAATGCCATCTATCAAAAATATCATCATAATATCCGCCGACTACATTTCTTGAATCACCGCTTATATAAATACTATATGTTTTAGAATATGATGTCCCATTCCCTTTTAAAGTTGTTTTATCAACTTGATACCATCTTATACCATTTATAGTATAATTGACGCCAAATACTAAAACATCATTTTTCTTGTCATAAAATGGTCCGCTGGAATGGCCAGTTGACGCTGGGCCTGGCATATTAAGTACATTATGTTCACTATCTATAATCCTTCCGGTTGCTATCTCTATTTTCTTTATTTCAATATCATAGGTTGAAATCATTGATGTATAATCATGTATACAATCAAATAGATAAATAAATTCTCCATCCGAACATATTTTCGGATAAATATTTGCGGTATCTCCAATAATATCAGTATAATGACTGGATGTACATATTAAACTGATTGAACCACCGCCGTTATTGATCAATATTGTAATTGTTCCGGTTACAGTGTCCGGTGTCGTTGGTGGATCGCCGTGATTTACTGGCACATCAAGTGTATTTATTGCCATATAGATAGCATTTTGATCAGCCGCGATTGACGAGTAATACAAACTATCATCACAAAGATTTTGAAATCCCTTTTCATATTCCGGATCATTGAATTTTCCGACGCCCAATTCCTCTTCGACCATCGTTCGCACCTGGTTCTTGCGCGGAATCAGGGCACAGAATGGCTTCTGCTGATTATCGTCTTTCAATAGATATTTGGCAAATTCCCGCACCGGCACCTGCTCGAAGATGCGTTGGGTGGTTTTAGAAAGTCCCAGGGCGCGTCCGGCTTCGCCGTAGATCAGGGCTGTCTTGGCGTTATCGTTTTTCTGAAATTTCTTAGCCCGGAAACTGCCCAGCGGGATCCATTCCGCCGGGTCTTCCCAGGCCGCTCCCCGGAATTTGACATCAATCGTGAAGCGCGTTCCGGATTTCAGATATTGATAATAGGGCGATTTAGTATTGCGCCGATTGAACAGACCATCGGAATTATCTAAGATTATCTGAGCCGTTGATGCCTGATAATGACGCACGGTTTGATCCATGCGCCGCGTCCGGGTGATCTCGTCCCGGCAGTAATCGGTTATATCAAAGTAATCCTCTTTGATTACAATGACGTTCGTGTACATTGCGTCAAATGTTCCAATTGACCGTTTGATTTTCAGATATTTGGCATATAATGGCGGCAAAATATGCGTCTTATCAGAAATGCTTGGCGAACCATTATCATCTCCGATATAATCAAAACTAAGGGTGTGGGCATAGCCTCGCGAATCATGGCAGATCAGCGGATACCAATGTTCATCTGCAATAGAAGCGATGGCGACATTTTTCGGATTATCGCTGAAATAAATTTCATAACGTCCAAATGATATCGAAAGCCCCTCGACGCTAATTGAATATAACCAGCACCAATCGGTCAACTGAATATAAATTTCATTAGTGCCATAGCCTGTGACAGTTTTTGATGCTGTCGTTCCGGCTTTTCTTTTAAATAATAAAACCCGGAAATCAATATTTTGTTGAAATTGCTCTTGGTATCCCTTGTGAGTCGGCGTCAGACTGATCATTTTTTACTCATATCCAGTCAGCATCATCATTTTTAAATCATAGGCACGTTGACCAGGCTTTTTCCCCACTTGTTCATACCAGGTTGAATTTTCCATTTCAGCGGCGGCTCGTTTGAAATCCTTAGCATTAGTCGCCGCAATAAAT
Organism: Candidatus Omnitrophota bacterium; assembly: GCA_041651675.1. Classification (GTDB taxonomy): domain Bacteria; phylum Omnitrophota; class Gorgyraeia; order Gygaellales; family Profunditerraquicolaceae; genus UBA6233. Next base: position 18,481 of record JBAZIT010000005.1, read on the forward strand.
CGTTTGAATCCGGAAAATTTATTATAGCCCATATTAAACATCATATTGACCAAAACTTCTTGGCGAACGTCGTTTAGCTCGTCAAAGACCGGAAAAAGCCTTTTGCATAGTTCAATCGCTTCCGCAATATCGTTTTCCAACATGAATTCCGCCTCGGCTTGGCTTATTCCGTTATCTTCGATATTTCGCCCAATCCCGATTGTCAGTTTGCCGGACGTACATCTATAAGGCATCAACCGATTTTTGATAATCGGTCCCGTTCCTTCTTGTTTTATTAGGGTCTGTTTTAATCTTTCGATATTCATTTCGTAAGACCTTTCTGTTTTTCATAAGTCCGCATTCCAGCCAGACCGAGCATCCCGAAGATTAATTCGGTCATAATCCCGTCCATACTTGTATCGAACTGCGGAATCGTATAATTAAAAAATCCGCCTGCTATCCATTGCACCATAGGAAAAATTATGATCCGGAAAGCAATCGAAGACGCCAGCACCCAGCCCAGAAACGGCCGCCAGCCTGCCAGAAATATCGAGCGAGTTTGTAATTCGGCGATTGAAATATCCGTTTGTAACTTCGCCATAATTTCAGCCTTAGAAAGTCTCTCGTCATCCGACGTAAAGACCTCATCAATCGTGCTTCCGATCGCATTGATTATCTTATTCGTGCCGCCGCCAAATAATCCCATTTTCAACCTGCCTTTCGACTCTCAGATTTTCCCGGATGAAACCAGCCCTCTTGTATCATTCGCAACTGCCATTCCGAAAAAGCCAGATTGACCGCATCGGTAATGACTTTGCCCAATTTTTCATCCGACCAGAGTTTATTATTGAGTAATCTTACATCGCTTTCAATAGCGATGATCTTGTTATTCAATAGTTTATTTTCAACATCTAAATCTTTGATCATATCATCTTGATTTTTCTGGTCCCGCTTAAATAGATAACCAATCATTCCAAAAATGGTTGTCGTTATTAAACCTATCAGAACTGCTGCTATTGCTGGATTCATTTTTTCCCCCATTATATTTCAATTTCTATTTTTGTCAATAGTAAAACCCATATTTAAACCAAGTTTAAATAACCAATCAATTCTATTTAATATTGGAAATAAATGAATAGATAAAAGAAAATAAGCAATAATATAACGGATAATAGTAATAGGTATTATTATAAAATTAATTGCGAATTTCTGTAGAATATTCATACTTCCTGCACCCGCATCGTTACATCAAAAAATGGCGTCCCAATCGCGTCCACGCCGCTATGTTTGATTGTTAAACCATTCGGAATAATTACGCATTCGATAAATCGGCCAGTCCAGTCTAATATCCCGAATTTCTGGTAATCGCTTTCCAAATCTTCCAATAATTTCACTTGAGCGACTTTCACTTCCGGAAATCTGAATGTTGCGTCCTGTTTCAAGGCGCCATAAGATTGGGTGCGAAATGAATTGCCATGAATCAGAGGAACCAGAATCTTGCCGACGTTTTGGTGGCTTTGTTCGCCCGGTCCAAACATATCGCTTGTGCCGTCCATTTTTTGCAGAATATTACATACGATCACGCGCCGGATTTCAATCTGGGTCGCGCTGTTAAAATCATCAAATAAAATCTTTATTTCATCGGCGCGGAATATCGCATCATTCGATAAAACTATATATTGTTTTATTTGTCCGGGCAGATAATAAGTCCCACCGTTTTTATAGGTTTTCAAGTTTACCAGACTATACCATACCCCGGCATAATGATACTTAAATTCAACCAGATTAAATTCATAAGGTCTGGATAGTTCTAAGATTACAAAATAATTTGATAATGTCGAGCCTAAATTAATATTAAAACCGGCGTGCTTTGTCGCCGCCGCATTGAATTTTGCGTAACTCTGCCGGTTGCAATCATTAATATTCGTTATCGGATATTCTCCCTCGCAATAATAGTTATATTCCGAGGCAACGCCATATTTCGCGTAATCTTCCGTACAGATCGTAAATGGGTAATAAACTGTCATTGCTCACTCATCATAAATATCCTCGCGAGGATAATTTCATCTGGATTTCATCCACCAGAGCTTCGGCAATCTGTTCCTGACGGGCGGCTGTCAAGCCTTCCGGAATCAAAAAATCCATCTTAATCGCATTACTCATATTGACCGTGATATTCTGCGCCTGACCATAACTCGAACTGATTCCGGATTGACCACTCTTTTTCAATTCATATACAGAATCGCTGATTTGCTTGCGGCTTTTCGCTTCCTTGCGTGTCAAGGCTTCAATAGTTTGGAAGATTCCAGCCACCGCCATTAGTGGACTCCCAGTCGCAAGCGCCACTCCGATATTCATCAAGCCCTCGCCTATATCTAAAGTCTTCTTGATTGAATCGTCCATATCGCGGTTCATGGCTTGGATCGAATTACTGATGATTGAATATGCCTGAGGAATATCATCGAGAATATTTCCCCATTTTTTAGCATCTTTTCCGACTTTCAATGTCCCATCATTGACCTGCGCTATCAGGTCGGTTGTCTGTGCCAGTTTAGCATTGATCTCCTGCAGTTCAGCGTTCCAGGCTTGCCATTCGGTCGTATCCGGTTGCAATCCGGCCATAATCTGTTCAGCTTTCGTTTTCTTTTCCGTAAGACTTTTCTGTGTCTCCTCTAAATCTTTCCGGCTGATTTCACCAAATGCCGACGACCAGGCGCTGACATAATCGGAGCGGTAAGCATCAGCATAAGTTGATTTTAGATTTATCATCTCAATCTGATAATTTTTTTCCAAGATCGTTAAGGCACGGTCCTTTTCCTGTTCATCTATAATCGTTTCTTCGATTATTTGACGATTGATTTTATAAAGCGATTCTGCCGCCTGCGCCTGAATATCATATCTTTGTTGCCAATCGCTTTCCGGAATATTAGCGAGACTTATTTCAGCATTGATTTGATTCATTTGTTTTTCATAATCGAGGGCGGCTTTACGAGAAGCGGTTTCATCGAATCTAAATCCGGGCAGGCTAATCACAAACAAACCAGTTCCTATTTGTTCATTAAGTTCTTTGATAGCCTTACGAAATTGTTTTTGTAGTTCTTCCTTATTTATGCCGACCGGCAGATTGTATTGTTTTAAAAATTCATCTGTGATGTCAGGCAGATTGGCAAGCGCGTTGCTCAAGTCACGCACCTGTTCCATTTTTCGGTTAATATCTTTATCAAACTCGGCGCGGGACATTTTATCATACATATTCAAATAAGTTGTCAAAATTGGTTTGTTGACAGATTCAGATTGTTGATTTTCTAATTCTTTTCTTAATTTGATATATTTATTTTCGATGATTTTCAGATTTTTATCCAGGTTCTCTGCAGTCTGCCGGGCAATCTGTTCCTCGATGGCTTGCAGGCTATTCAACATATCGTTCCGAATGGCATATTCCTCGGCGCTCCCTTTTTCTACCATCATCAGTCGCACGTCATATTCAGATTGAATTAATTCTTTTTCTAAGCGTAGATTTTCGACATTTAATTTTTCCTGATAATTCTGGATTTTGCGGTCGGTTTCTTTTCGATCAGCCTGAATTTTTAGATTTGATTGAGCATTAATATTGATCCGTTGGTTTTCCAGCGCCGTCATTTCAGCCTGCAATTCATAGAGCCGCGTCCCTTTCGGCGGCGTTAAGATATTTCCGCCTTTTGCAATTATAGTTTGTTTTTCCTCGTCAATTAATTCCTTTTGTTTTCTGATTTGTTCGTCAATCTCAGCCAATCGGTCTTTTCTCTCAAGTTCAATTATGCTGGTCTGAATTTTATGAGCCTGTTGCATAGCGTCAATGCGGGCTTCGCCGGTCGTCTCAATCGCGTTCAGTTCCATTTGCAGGACTTCTTTGCGCATATCGAGTTCCATCTTCTTATTGCTTTTCAATATCTTTTCAGTGCGCTCCTGAATAGCCGAGACTCCACCGACGCTATATACATCCTCGAATTTGATTTTTTCTTTTTCTTTTCCTTTGCCTAAATATTTTTGCCAGGGATATTCAAAGCTAATCATATCCAGGACGCTGGTATCTATTTCCAATTTATAGGGCGCCTTACCAGCAAATGGATTATAACCTGCCATTTGCTTTTCGATTGCCATCATTTCTTCTAATTTTTGTATGACCGATTTAAGACTTTCTGCCAGTTCAGATACAACTTTTTTTCGATCATTCCAGGATAATAAATTGGATTTTGATACATACGTATCTTTTCCCATTCTTTCTGAAGCTACTTCATCTAAAAGAAAATATTTTTCAAGAACTTTATTGAAATCGTCGGTAGCTAAGCCTGCTTTTATTATTGCATTAACATAATTATTTAAATCAGCGGCTTGATTTACATAAACATTAGATTTAGATGCTTTTGCCGATTTTTCTAATAATTTCTGGAATCCAGATAATTGTTCCGGCGTTTTTAGGGCTTCTTCAAATTGTTTCCTTTGAGTTCCACTCAAATTCCATAATATATTTTTTATCGGATGATTTGCTATATCTCCGATTTTATAGGCTACTTCAGACACTAAATTGCCGAATAACTTCCATCCTGAAGTCAGAGTATAAGTCTGTTCAATCATCGCCTCTAAGGATGCGCCCATGCTTTCCGATTGATCTTTCAAAGATTGTTCCAGGGTTTGCAGATTTTCAATAAATGGCACGATCGCCCGGGCCGCTCGCACATCTAAGAGTTTGGCTAATTCTTCCTGCTCATAGACATCCACAACCGCGCCATAGCGCTTGCGAAATTCTTCGATCACTTCATTATATTTTCTCAGCCGACCGGTCGAATCGGTTATTTCTATTCCGAGCGCCTTCAGATCAGATCGCTTTTTCGACAACTGCGTGAGTGCCTGGTTGAGCGAGGTCCCCGCCATCGAGCCACGAATACCCAGATTGCCAAGCGCTCCCAGAATCCCCAGAACATCATCCAGAGTATAGCCTACCATCTTTCCAGAAGCTGAAACGTACTTGAAGGATTCGGCCAATTCCATCCCTGTTACTTGATTTCTGGCAATCGAGATTTGAAATTTATCGGCGATTTCCGTGCCGCGCATCATTTCGTTACGCCAGACATTATAAGCAGTCGTCACGGTTTCGGCGGCTAATTCATTTTCTATCATAGAACCGGTAGCCAATTGTAGTGAACCGGCGATCTGATTAACAACCTCCACATCTTTCAATCCGCCGGACGCCAGGTAATACATAGATTCAGTAATCTTCCCGGCTGACATTGGCACGACGTGTGAAAGTTCTTTTGCCCGTTCGGTCATCATTCCCATTGACCTTTCCATATCGCCGTATGATGAAACTGTCACTGTCCTCAGATTGGCGGTCGAATTTTCCAGTTCAAGATTAACTTTCACTGTTTCCCGGATTGCAGTTGATACTGCTTTTTGGGCGGCCGCAACCATCATTAGAGTTCCGATCTGTCCGGCGAATAGCGATTGCATCCGTAAGCTAATGCCCTGCATGGTCGTGAAAGATTCTTTTAATCCGAGATATTCTCCAGTCTCGGGATTAAGTACTGTCCGGATGCCGCCCATTTTCTTGCCGAGCGGATCAAGTCCGGAAGTCATACGCAGATTATGTTGGGCGGCCTGAAGTCTCTGAACTTCAAGTCGCAGTTTGCGCATTACCTCTTCGGTTTGGGTGATTTCAGCCTGATTAGCATTTTCATTTTGACGCAGAGCATTCAGGGTGGCATTTAATTCACCGTAAGTACGATTGGTAATCTGGATTTGGCGGCCGAGCATACGAAACTTATCTTCGGCTTTATCGGAAGCCATTTCAGCTTTCAGGATATTTTGATTATAACGATTTAGAATAGCGTCGAGTTCGCTGACTGATTTTCCTGCGCCGCCGGCTGATGTTTTCACTTCATCAAGTTCCGATTTCAGTTTGCCGGCTTGTCCGGATTCCAGACCGATTTTCACCTCGGAAGTTTGTCCGAAAGATGTTCGTATCTGACTCTGAATACGGGTAATATCTTCTTGTTTCAGATCGGCGAGCACAAAATCCAGTAATATCGAAGCGTCAGCCAATTCTCATTCCTATTGTTTAATCAAAATATTCAAAGTTATTTCCATGAATAACTTCCATCTTGCTCAATTTCTTTAAAAAATCATTTCCAAAAATTGCTTTATTTTCGGCGTCCGGGTCTTCGTTGATTGGTTTATTGGGATTATCGGCATTATATTGTTTAACATATTCGATCCGTTGTTGTCTCTGATTTTCAATCATCAATTCATAAGTGACCCGGTTGATATTTTCGGTTCTGCGCGGTAAATCCATGCCATAAAATATCTCCCACCATGTCTTTGATTCGCCATCCGCTTTGGCGAGAATATAGGCGCGGTAAATTGGCGGATGGCGGGCTATTTTTTTGCATCAAGGCTTCCCATCTGTTCTTTGAGCAGATATTCGTTAACCTTATCGGAAATTGCCTGGCGCAGTTCAACTGGCAAATTCAGAATTTCATCGTCGTTTTTGAATAATGGTTCTCCAGCTTCATTAACCACCAGAAATCGAATCTG
>JBAZIT010000006.1:0-24835 GCA_041651675.1 Candidatus Omnitrophota bacterium
AACTGAACCGTCAGAGCGCCTTATTGCCTGCTTGGTCCGGACAATGACCGCCCTGGCCTTTTCGCCTTTTTTAATAGTCGCATCAGGCGAAGATTCCTTGATATTCACGTTCACTACATCGCCTATCTGGCCATTCGGGCAGTTCTTCTTGCCCAGGATACAGATGAGCGAGGCCCGCTTTGCCCCGGTATTATCCGCAACGTCTAATATTGTGCGCAGTTGTATCATCTTAAGCTTCCTTGTCTGCCGGCAAGGCAGGCTCTTTTATCTTTATCTTCTCAACTCCCGGAGCCTGCTTAATAACCTCCAGGACCCGGAAATGCTTGTCTTTGGAAATAGGCCGGGTTTCTTCGATGCGCACAGTATCCCCCATTTTAGCTGTTTTCTTTTCGTCATGCGCCTTAAATTTATTATAACTCCTGGCTACCCGGGAATATTTACTGTGTTTGCTCATCTGTAATACCCGCACGGTAACCGTCTTATCCATCTTATCGCTTACCACAGTCCCGATGAATTGCTTTCTTTTTCCCATTTTTATTTTTCTTTCTTTGTATTTAATACGGTGGCGACCACGCTTAATTCTCTCCTGATCCAGGAGAACATATGCGGTTTTTCCACTCTGCCGGAATAACGCTGCCCGTTTAACTTAAAAAGCTCATCCTTCAGGGCCTTTTCCTTATCCAGCAATTCACTCTTTGATAAACCAGCCAGTTCCTTAGCTTTCAGCCTTTTAGCCATTTTTACCTTTTTAAACGGGTGATAAATTTAGTGCGCAGCGGCAATTTATAAGCCACCAGCCTGAAACACTGGCGGGCATACTCTTCCGGCACTCCGCCCAATTCCAGCAATATCCTGCCCCTTTTGACTACGGCGACCCAATGATCCAGGTCTCCCTTGCCTTTACCCATACGCACTTCCGCCGGTTTTTTAGTAATGGACTTATCCGGAAAAATCCTTATCCAGAGCTTGCCGCCCTTGTGCAGCTGGCGGGCAATAATAACGCGGGCCGCTTCGATCTGGGTATTTTTGATCCAGCCGTTATCCAAAACCTTCAGGCCGAACTCGCCAAAAGCCAGTTCCGCGCCGCTGGTCGCAATACCCCTGCGCTGCCCTTTCTGTAATTTACGGTATTTTACTCTCTTGGGCATAAGAGGCATCTTACTTTACCTCCTCTTTAGCCTTGGCCTCTTCCGGCTGGGGCGCAGCTCCGGTTTCCGCTATAACTTTCTTTTCCAATATATCCCCTTTATAGATCCAAACCTTAACTCCGATAAGCCCGTAGGTGGTAAGGCTTTCGGCAAAACCATAATCTATATCCGCGCGCAAAGTTTGCAATGGCACTTTACCCAGCTTATAAGTTTCAGTCCGGGACATTTCCGCACCGTTGAGCCGGCCGGCGCAGCAGACGCGTATGCCCTTGACTCCGGCATTGATCGACTGTTCCATGGCCCGTTTTACGGCCCGGCGAAAGGCCACGCGCTTTTCCATCTGGAACGCGACATTTTCAGCGACCAGCTGGGCATCCCAAGCGGGTTGCTTTACCTCTTCAATATCAATGGCGATCTCCTGGTTAACCATACTGTTCAGGTCTTCTCTTAAACGCTCGATGTCCGCGCCATGCCTGCCGATGATGATACCCGGGCGCGCGCTGAATATACGGATCCTTAGTTTATCCGCCAGCCTTTCAACGACGATCTTAGAGACCGCGGCCTGCTTAAATCTTTTCTTGATGAACTTGCGGATATTATAATCCTGGTAAATGAACTTAGGATAATCCTTATGGCCGGCAAACCAGCGGGAATGCCAGTTCCGGATAAAACCTATTCTCAAAATTAACGGATTAACCTTTTGTCCCATTGATTATTCTCCCGATTTTAAATCTAATTCTATTTTAATATGCGCTGTGCGTTTTAAGATCGGCTGAGCCCTGCCGAACGCCGCTGCCTTAAACCTTTTCCAGCTCGGGCCCGGGTTGCAAACAGCCTTGGATACGTAGAGCTGTTCAAGGTTAAATCCTTTAACTTTGGCATTAGCAATAGCGGATTTCAGGATCTTGATCAAATACTCTTTGGGCCGTTTGTTTATATTCAAAAGTATTGCCTGGGCGCTTGCCGCGTCCTTACCGCGGATAAGATCCATAACCTGGCGAACCTTGGTCGGAGAAACCCTTAAAAATTTTCCTTCAGCTTTAGCAATCATCTTATGTCTTCTCTAACGCTTTCTTAGCCTTTACGCCGCCGTGCTTCCTGAATATGCGGCTGGGAGCGAATTCCCCTAACTTATGCCCGACCATGTTCTCGGTTACAAAAACCGGGACGTGTTTCTTACCGTCATGCACGGCAAAAGTAAGCCCCACGAAATCCGGGATCACGGTTGAAGCCCTGGACCAGGTCTTGATCGCCTGGCGGGTGCCTGATGCGCGCTGCTGATCGACTTTCCTTAATAATCTTTCCTCGACAAAAGGGCCTTTTTTAAGTGAGCGTGGCATTATGGTTTCCTTCTTTTAATAACAAACTTATTCGAATACCGATTCGGTTTTCTGGTCCGGTAGCCTTTGGTCGGTTTACCCCAGGGAGTCACTGGATGCGGGTTTCCCTGCCCGGATTTTCCTTCTCCTCCGCCATGCGGATGGTCTACCGGGTTCATAGCCAGGCCTCTGGACTGCGGCTTCACGCCCAGCCATCTGTTCCTGCCGGCCTTACCCAGATAAAGCGCTTCATGTTCCACGTTGCCCACCTGGCCGACAGTAGCGTGGCAATCCAGGCTGATCAATCTTACTTCTCCGGAAGGAAGCTTGATATGGGCATATTCACCTTCTTTAGCCATGATTTGCGCGCTGGAACCTGCAGAGCGCACGATCTGGCCGCCCTGGCCTTTTTTCAATTCTACATTATGAATAAGCGTTCCCGAAGGCATATGCCTCAAGAGCAGGCAGTTGCCGGTCTGGATCTCTACGTCTTTTTGGTTGCTTGAAATAACGCTCTGCCCGACGCTCAATCCCACCGGCGCTAAAATATATCTTTTTTCATTATTCGGATACTCAACCAGGGCGATGCGCGCAGAGCGGTTAGGGTCATATTCAACAGCGATAATCTTGCCCGGCACTTCAAAAATATCCCGTTTAAAATCAACGATCCTGAGCATTCTCTTATGGCCGCCGCCGCGGTGCCGGGAAGTGATCCGGCCGTAAGAATTCCTGCCGCCGGACTTCTTCAAGGGAAGCAATAAAGACTTTTCCGGGGTATTCTTGGTAATTTCCGCAAAATCCGGGCCGGTCATATGCCTGCGTGAAGGTGTCGTCGGTTTAAAGTATTTAAGTCCCATGTCTTTTAAGCTACCTCTATCTTTTGTCCTGCCTGTAAAGTCACTACCGCTTTCTTGGCCTCCGGGGTCCGGCCTAACTGGTGGCGCACGCGCTTGAGCTTGCCCGCGGAAACAAAGGTATTTACATCCCTGACCTTGACCTTATAAAGCTGCTCTACCGCGCGCTTAACCTGGATCTTGTTCGCCTTAATGTCAACCAGAAAAAGGTATTTGGCATCCGGCTCATATTGCGTTGATTTTTCCGTGCGCATTAAAGATTTGATTATATCCTGTGAATAGTTCATTTAGCCAGCCTTTTAGTCAAGTGAATCAAGCCTTCCTTGGTAATAATTAACTGCTTATGGGTGATCACTTCATACACATGCGTATCCGAAGCCAGGTTGAATCTTAAGAAGCCGATATTCCTCAAGGCTAATTTCGTATTTTCATCGGCTTTATCCAATAATAAAAGTGCGGATAAAGCTTTCTTATTTTTTACGCCGGCTACTTTAAGGTGGGCAAATACTTTCAATGCTTCTTTAGTCTTGGAATTTTCTAATTTGAAATTCTCCAGCACGATCAGATTATTCTCTTTGACTTTGGCGTTCAGGCTGGATTTTAAAGCCGCTTTCTTGATCTTGTCCGGAAGAGTATACGAAAAATCCCGCGGATGCGGCCCAAAAGTCACGCCGCCATGGCGCCATAAAGGCGAACGGGTTGAACCTACGCGGGCGCGGCCGGTGCCTTTTTGCTTCCAGGGTTTCTTGCCGCCTCCGGATACTTCGCCTCTGGTTTTAGTGGCAGCCAACCCCTTTCTCTGGTTTGCCCGGTACGCGGTAACCGCCTGATGCATAGCTTCAGTATTGATTATGGCGTCAAAGACTGCCGGGTTTAGCTTTAGGCTGTCTACTTCTTTGCCTGCCATACTATATATAGGTAAGGTTAATGCTTCCATCAGTTATTTTTTCTTCTCTTTAGTGCCCGCGTTTTTAGCCGCACTTGCCGCTTTGGCTGTTTTTTTCTTGGCTTTCTTGATGACGACATAGCTGTTTTTATGCCCCGGGACAGCGCCTTTAACCAAAAGGATATTATTTTCTACATCTATTTTCATCACCTTTAAATTCTGGGTGGTTACCTGCTGGGCTCCCATATGCCCGGGCATATGATGGCCTTTGAACACTCTTCCGGGAGTAGTGGTTGAACCGACTGAACCTACCCGGCGCCGGGAAGTTGAACCATGGGTCATCGGGCCGCCATGCCAATGCCAGCGTTTCATACCGCCCTGGAACCCTTTGCCGATGGAAACTCCGGTAACATCCACGAAATCTCCAGCCGCGAAAATATCTACTTTTAGCTCTTCGCCTACTTTATACTCTTTAGCCGCGTCCTTATTTAACTCTTTAATAAGCTTGCGCCCGGGTATATTCAATTTCTTGAAATAACCGGCAATGGGTTTTTTAAGCCGTTTTTCATCAGCCAGGTCAAAACCCAGCTGGATATTTTTCTCTTTTACCGCTAATACCGGGCAGGGCCCGGCCTCAATAGCGGTGACGCTCACGAATGAGCCATCATCAGCAAAAATCTGGGTCATGCCTATTTTTTTGCCTAATATACCGGTCATTTTATCTCGACATCTACCCCTGCGGGCAGGTTTAACTTCCTTAATGAATCAATGGTCTTAGCTGTTGGTTCGAATATATCGATAAGCCTCTTGTGCGTGGATAAATCGAACTGTTCGCGGCTCTTCTTGTCAATAACCGGGGAACGCAGCACTGTATAAATCTCGCGCTTAGTCGGAAGCGGAACCGGGCCGGCGATTTTGGCGCCGGTCCGTTTTACAGTCTCAACTATCTCCAGGACCGCCTGGTCCAGGAGACGGTGGTCGTAAGCCTTAAGTTTTATGCGTATCTTTTGCTGTATGCCTGACATATTTTTAAGCGATAATCTCCGTAACTACTCCTGCCCCTACGGTATGGCCGCCCTCGCGGATAGCGAAGCGCGATTCTTTTTCCATAGCGATAGGAGTGATCAATTCTACCTCTAGGTTCACGTTATCTCCCGGCATAACCATTTCTACTCCGGTCGGTAAGGTAACGTTTCCTGTAACATCAGTGGTGCGGAAATAGAATTGCGGCCGGTATCCTTTAAAGAACGGCGTGTGCCTTCCGCCTTCTTCCTTGGTCAGGATATAAACCTGGGTTTTAAATTTGGTATGGGGAGTGATGGATTTAGGAGCAGCAATAACCATACCGCGTTCAATATCATTCTTTTCCACGCCTCTTAATAACAAGCCGACATTATCTCCGGCCTGGCCTTCATCCAGAAGCTTGCGGAACATTTCTATTCCGGTGACTACTGACTTCTTTACTTCGGGCCTTAAGCCGATGATCTCGACTTCCTCGCTTAACTTTACCTTACCGCGCTCGATCCTGCCGGTAGCAACCGTGCCTCTACCTTCGATGCTGAATACGTCTTCAACCGCCATCAATAAAGGTTTATCCAGGTCTCTGACCGGTAAAGGAATAAATTCATCGCAAGCCTTGATCAGGTCCAGGATCGGTTTACAATCAGCGCTGGCCGGATCATTTACCGCAGCCATAGCTTTAGAAGCGCTGCCGCGAATGATCGGAGTCTTGTCTCCCGGGTAGCCATATTTAGTAAGAAGTTCCCGGACTTCCATTTCAACCAGGTCCAGAAGCTCATTATCCGTAACCAGGTCTACTTTGTTTAAAAACACGACCATTGAAGGCACGTTAACCTGTCTGGCCAAAAGAATGTGCTCCCTGGTCTGAGGCATAGGGCCGTCAGCCGCGGAAACTACCAATATAGCTCCGTCCATCTGCGCGGCGCCGGTAATCATGTTCTTGATATAATCGGCATGGCCCGGGCAGTCAATATGCGCGTAATGACGGGAATCGGATTCGTATTCAACGTGGGCAACCGAAATAGTAACGGTCTTGGTATCATCTCTTACTGTCCCGCCTTTGGCAATATCAGCATAAGCCTTGGCAGTCGCCTTACCGAGCTTGGCCGAGATATTGACAATAGCGGCAGTCAGGGTAGTTTTACCGTGATCGATGTGCCCGATAGTCCCGATATTCACGTGTGGCTTACTTCTTACAAATTTATCTTTAGCCATTTTTCCTCCTGTTTTTTAACGAAAACTTTTTCTGGTTGAACCGGTAGCTGCAAAACCCGTAACAATTTTTTCTGCTATATGTGCAGGCACTTCGCTGTAAAACGAAGGCTCCATTGTATAGGATGCGCGGCCTTGTGTCAAGGATCTTATTATAGTTGCATAATTAAAAACTTCAGCCAGCGGGATGTTCGCCCTGATGGTGCGTAAATTAAGGCGCTGCGCAAGTGAAATTATTTTTGCCCGTCGAGAACTTAAGTCCCCGATAACCTGTCCCATAAATTCTTCCGGAACGATTACTTCCATATCCATGATCGGCTCGAGTAAAACCGGGTGCCCATTTTTTAATCCCTCATTAAATGCCAGGGAACCGGCCATCTGAAACGCCAATTCCGAAGAGTCAACTTCATGGTAAGATCCATCAACCAAAATAACATGCACATCGGTAACCGGATAGCCGGCTAATACGCCGGATTTTGCCGCGCCGAAAACTCCCTGTTTTACCGCGGGGATATATTCGCGCGGAATAGCTCCGCTCTTGATCTTATCTTCAAAAGTAATCCCGGTCCCGGGAGTCTCCTGGGGGGCCATTTCAACGACGCAGTGCCCGTATTGTCCGCGGCCGCCGGATTGAGATATAAATTTACCGACCGCCCTAACCTTTTTAGTCAAAGTCTCACGGTAGGCTACCTGCGGCTGGCCTACCTGGGCAGCCACATTAAATTCACGCAAGATCCGGTCAATTATAATTTCCAGATGTAACTGCCCCATACCGGCAATTAAGGTCTGGCCGGTTTCCTGATTGTAGGTGACCCGGAAAGAAGGATCCTCATCCTCTAGTTTGTGCAGAGCCAAGCCCAATTTCTCCTGAGCGTCTTTGGATGTAGGCTCGATTGCCTGCTGAATAACCGGTTCAGGAAAACGCATTGCTTCGACCAGGATCATATTATTCTCGGTGCACAACGTGTCTCCGGTCTTGGTATTTTTTAATCCTACTGCCGCGGCGATCTCTCCGCAGGAAACATTCTCCACAACTTCCTGGCGATTAGCATGCATTTTAACGATCTTAGTGACTCTTTCCCGCTCTCTCTTAGAAGCATTGTAGATATATGAACCGGCGTTTAAAACTCCGGAATATACGCGGATGTAATATATTCTACCGACATAGGGATCCGTGGCTACTTTAAAACATAGCGCGCAAAAAGGAGATTTCTCGGAAGTTTTTATCTCTTCAAATGCTCCGGTCTCGGGGTTTGTCCCTTTGATCGCCGGCACATCCAGCGGCGAAGGCAAATAGTCTTTCACCGCATCCAAGACCAGCTGCACGCCCTTATTTTTGAAAGATGAACCGCAGAGGACCGGGACGAATTTATTAGCGATGACCCCTTTTCTTATCGCCGCTTTTAGTTCCTCAACCGCGATCTTCTTGTTATGCAGATAATCTTCCATGATCTTGTCATCGACTTCAGCCAGCCTTTCGATCATGATCGTATGCTGTTTCTCGACTTCCGCCATTGCTTCAGGCGGGATCTCTTTAATTTCAATATCCTTGCCCAAGTCATCTTTATATAAAACAAGTTTTCTTTCCACTAAATCAATAATACCCTGAAGGTCCCCGTCTTTGCCGTAAGGCAGTTGGATCGGAGCAGCGTTGGCCCCTAATCTTTTATGCATCTGGTCGATCGCCTCCAGGAAATTGCTTCCGGTCCGGTCCATCTTGTTCACAAAAGCTATCCTGGGCACGCCGTAACGGTCGGCCTGGCGCCAGACAGTTTCGGATTGCGGTTCAACTCCGCCCACACCGCAAAAAACCACTACGGCCCCGTCTAAAACTTTCAATGACCTCTCTACTTCAATAGTAAAATCCACATGGCCGGGGGTATCGATCAAATTAATATGGATATCCTTCCAGGTACAGGTTGTCGCCGCCGAAGTTATGGTGATACCGCGCTCCTGCTCCTGGACCATCCAGTCCATAGTTGCGGTACCTTCATGCACCTCTCCCAGCTTATAGTTCCTTCCCGTATAGAAAAGGATACGCTCGCTGGTCGTGGTTTTTCCCGCGTCAATGTGCGCGATGATCCCGATATTCCTGATTTTATCTAAAGGTATCTTTCTTTCCATGCGTTGATTACCACCTGAAATGCGCAAAGGCCTTGTTGGATTCGGCCATTTTGTGCGTATCGTCCCTTTTTTTGATTACTGCACCTTCGCCCTTGTACGCGGCGATGATTTCTTCCGCTAACTTCTGGTCCATGGGTTTGCCTTTTTTATTCATGGCAAAATCCCTTATCCAGCGCAAAGCGATAGATGTCCCGCGTTCCTGGCGCACTTCGATCGGCACCTGGTAGGTCGCTCCGCCTACGCGCCGGGGCTTAACCTCCAGGCGCGGACGCGCGTTATCCAAAGCCTTATAAAAAATTTTTAAAATATCCTGTTCATTCAGGTTCTTTTTGACGATCTCAAAAGCGCCGTAGACTATTTTCTCGGCAATGGCTTTTTTGCCTTCCAGCATAACCATGTTCACGAATTTGGCGACAACTTTACTGTTAAGTTTTGGGTCCGCTAAAACTACTTTCTCTTGAGCTTTTCTTCTGCGCATTATATTTTCCTTTATTGCTTAGTTACAGGCTACTTTGGCCTCTTAGCTCCGTATTTTGACCTTCCTCTTCTTCTGGCGTTAACCCCTGCGGCATCCAATGTGCCTCTTACGATATGATACCTTACACCGGGCAGGTCCTTAACGCGGCCGCCCCTGACTAAAACTATGGAGTGCTCCTGCAGGTTATGCCCTTCACCCGGTATATACGCGGTAACTTCAATGCCGGTAGTCAACCTGACCCTGGCGATCTTACGCAGCGCCGAGTTGGGTTTTTTAGGCGTCATGGTGCGCACCTGCAAGCATACCCCGCGCCTCTGCGGGCAAGCCTTTAAAGCCGGGGATTTGCTCTTTTTCTTCTTGGATATTCTCCCTAACCTGATCAACTGCGAAATTGTGGGCATAGGTTTATTCCTTTTTATCGGTTACGTTTTTGACAACTTCAATATCACGATGGCCGCGGAAACCCGTTCCCGCCGGGATAAGATGCCCGACAATAACGTTTTCTTTCAAGCCGAATAACTCATCGCGTTTTCCGCTGGTAGCCGCCTCAGTAAGCACGCGGGTGGTCTCCTGGAAACTGGCTGCCGAAATAAAGCTCTCGGTAGTCAAAGATGCCTTGGTAATACCCAGCAAAAGCGGAGTCGCTACCGCAGGCTTGGCGCCCTTCTTAATTACCCGGGAATTTTCTTTCTGGAAAGTCCATTTGTCCACCTGCTGGGTGGCTAAAAATTCAGTGTCACCCGGGTCTTCCACACGCACCTTTTTCAACATCTGACGGATGATCAGCTCAATATGCTTATCGTTGATCCGCACGCCCTGCAGCCGGTATACTTCCTGTACTTCATTTACCAGGTACTCCTGCAAAACCTTGTCTCCGCAAACACGCAGGATATCCTGCAGGACAACCGGGCCGTCGGTTAACTGCTGGCCGGCTTCCACTTTATCTCCTTTATAAACATTAGGATGCTTACCGTGAGGGATAACATATTCTCTTTGCATCCCGGTAGTAGACTTGACAATAATAACCCGCTGGCCTTTTTTAGTCTCGCCAAACTCCACGAAACCGTCTATTTCGCTGATGATCGCCGGGTCCTTCGGCCGCCGGGCTTCGAATAATTCGGCTACGCGCGGAAGGCCGCCGGTAATATCCCTGGTCTTAACGACCATACGCGGAATTTTGGCCAGGAGATCGCCGCCGTCAACTTTCTGGCCGTCTTTAACCATAATATGCGCTCCGATCGGAATAGGATAAATCCCCAGGACTTCCTTGGAAGCATCCAGAATAATGATCTGCGGATGATACTCCTGTTTATGTTCAACTACTACGCGCTCGGTCAGTTTGGTAACCGGATTAAGTTCTTCTTTAAGGGTAACATCTTCTTTTAAGTCTTCACATTTTACGCTTCCGGGGACTTCCGTCAAAACCGGTAGTGTATAAGGATCCCAGTGGATAAAAGCAACATCTTTTTCTAATTCCCCGCCATCAGGAACATTGATGAACGCGCCCTGGGGAACAGGAAAACGCTCTAATTCCCTGCCCTGCTTGTCATTGATACTCAAAGAGCCGTTGCGGTTTAAAACAATGAATTCTTTATTTTTTCCGACTACCCTCAAATTATGGTATTTAAGCACGCCTTTATTCTTAGACTTGATAAAAGACTGCTCAACTTTACGGGAAGCCGTACCACCGATATGGAAAGTCCTCATGGTCAGCTGAGTTCCGGGTTCGCCGATACTCTGCGCCGCTACCACTCCCACTGCCTCGCCTAATTCCGCGATCCTTCCCGTAGCCAGGTTGCGACCGTAACATTTAGTGCAGACGCCTCTTCCCGATTCACAGGTTAGAACACTGCGGATACGGATCTTTTCAATTCCTAATTTTTCGATCATCTCGGCTTTTTCTTCGGGTATCTCTGAACCGGTCGCGACGATTACTTCATCGGTAATGATATCCACGATATTATCCAAAGCCACGCGGCCTACAATACGGTCTTTAAGCGAAACTACTTCTTCATCGCCTTCAATGATCGCCGAAACCGTGATCCCGTTAAGCGTTCCGCAATCCTCTTCAGCGACAATTACCTCCTGGGCAACATCAACCAGCCTGCGGGTAAGATAGCCGGCATCGGCGGTTTTAAGCGCCGTATCCGCCAAACCCTTACGCGCTCCGTGCGTAGAAATGAAATACTCCAAAACATTCAACCCTTCCCGGAAATTCGCGGTGATCGGGCTTTCAATGATTTCTCCTGAAGGCTTAGCCATCAGTCCGCGCATACCAGCCAGCTGCCTGACCTGTAAGCGTGAACCTCTGGCGCCGGAATCGGCCATCATGAATATAGGATTAAAGTTATCCATCCCTTTGAATAACAGGTCGGAAATCTCATCTGTGGCGTGGGTCCAGATATCAATAATCTTGGATTTACGCTCGCTATCGGTAATAACGCCGCGGCGGTACTGCTCCTCAACTTTAGAAACTTTTTCCTTGGATTCTTTTAAAACTTCCTGTTTTTCCGGCGGCACCTGGAGGTCGTCTATGCCGATAGATATGCCGCCCTGGGTACCCATCTCAAAACCCAGGCGTTTAATATCGTCCAGCAGGTTAATCAACGCGGTATGCCCGAATCTCTTGTAGCAATCAACCACGATATCGCCTACTTTGGACTTGTTCAGTTCTTTGTTCACAAAACCGAATTCTGCGGGCAGCACCTGGTTGAATAAAGTCCTGCCTACGGTAGTCGCGATGATCTGCTTGCCGGGAATAAGCTTCTTTTCATCCAGGTCAAAAACACCGGCTACTCTTAATTTGATCTTGGTATGCAATTCCACGATCTTATCTTCGTGGGCGATGATGACTTCGCCGGCATCGGCGAAAATCATACCCTCTCCCTTTAATCCGGATTTCTCCTTGGTCAGGTAATGCACGCCTAAAATTATATCCTGGGTAGGAGTAATGATCGGCCGGCCGTCAGCGGGAGAAAATACGTTGTTGATAGCCAGCATTAAGATCTTGGCTTCTAATTGCGACTCTAAGGATAAAGGAACATGCACCGCCATCTGGTCGCCGTCAAAGTCAGCGTTAAAAGCGGTACAAACTAACGGATGGATCTTTATGGATTTACCTTCAATTAATAATGGTTGGAATGCCTGGATACCTAAACGGTGCAATGTAGGAGCACGGTTTAATAAGACCGGGTGGTCTTTGATGACTTCATCCAGGATATCCCAAACTTCAATTTTGCCGCGTTCAACCATACGGCGCGCACCCTTAATGGTGTGCACAAAACCTTTTTCTCTTAATTTTTTGATAATGAACGGCTCGAACAATTCCAAAGCCATCTGCTTGGGCAAGCCGCATTCATGGAGCTTTAATTCCGGGCCGACAACGATAACTGAACGGCCGGAGTAATCTACGCGCTTACCTAAGAGGTTCTGCCTGAAACGGCCCTGCTTACCTTTTAACATATCGGATAAGCTCTTTAACGGCCGGTTATTCGCGCCCATCACTGCTTTACCATGCCTGCCATTATCCAACAGCGCGTCCACTGCCTCCTGAAGCATGCGCTTTTCGTTGCGTATGATAATCTCGGGAGCGTTTAACTCCATCAACTTCTTTAAGCGGTTATTCCGGTTGATTACCCGGCGATACAGGTCATTGAGGTCCGAAGTGGCAAACCTTCCGCCGTCTAAGGGAACTAACGGCCTTAAGTCCGGAGGAATGACCGGTAAGATCTCCAGGATCATCCATTCCGGATTGTTGCCGGATTTCTTAAAATCTTCAACGATCTTTAAACTCTTTAAACCTTTACGGTTATTCAGGGAATCTTTGGATTTTTCCAGGTCGCGCCTTAATTTACGGCATTGCGCGTCTAAATCCAGCTCCTTTAACAGGTCCCTGACTGCTTCAGCGCCGATCTTGGCCTTGAAATTCGCGCCGTATTTGGCTAAGGCTTCCTGGTATTTTTCTTCGGTTAAAAGCTCTTTTTTCTTTAAGGGGGTTGTCCCGGGGTCAATAATTACATACTCCTCGTAATAAATTATCTTTTCCAGGTCCCTTAAACCTATATCCAGCAGGGCAGACATGCGGCTGGGCACGGCCTTAAAAAACCAGATATGCGTGACCGCGGTAGCTAGATCTATATGACCCATGCGCTCGCGCCGGACGCTCGAACGTTCGACGGTTACGCCGCAGCGGTCGCAGGTTATGCCTTTAAATTTAATGCCTTTGTACTTACCGCAGTTACACTCCCAATCCCGCACCGGGCCGAAGATCTTTTCGCAGAAAAGCCCGTCTTTTTCCGGTTTTAAGGTGCGGTAATTGATCGTCTCCGCCTTCTTCACTTCGCCTTTAGACCAGGATTTAATTATCTGGGGGCTGGCGATCTTGATCGAAATACTGTCAAAAGCTACTATCTCTTCCATTATTTCGCCTTTTCTGTCCGGATATCCAGACCTAAACCTTGAAGTTCCTTGATCAAAACATTAAATGACTCCGGCGTGCCGTGAGTCAAACGTTGTTCGCCCTTTACGATCGCTTCGTAGATCCTGGTCCGGCCTGAAACATCGTCGCTCTTTACGGTCAACATCTCCTGCAGGGTAAATGCTGAGCCATAGGCCTCTAAAGCCCAGACTTCCATTTCACCTAATCTCTGTCCGCCGAATTGGGCTTTACCGCCTAACGGCTGCTGTGTAACCAGGGAATACGGGCCGATGGAACGCGCGTGGATCTTTTCATCAACCAGATGGATCAGTTTCATTACGTACATATAACCTACGGTAACTTTATGGTCAAAGGGTTCACCGCTATAACCGTCATATAGCTGTATCTTCCCGTCCTCGGGTAAACCCGCTTTTTTAAGCATCTCTTTGATTTCCTGCTCGCTGGCTCCGTCAAAGACCGGGGTCCCGATAAAAAGGCCCAGGGCCTTGGCTGCCCAACCTAAATGGCACTCTAAGATCTGGCCTACGTTCATACGGCTGGGTACGCCTAAGGGATTTAAAACCACCTCCACCGGCGTGCCGTCAGGTAAATAGGGCATATCTTCTTCAGGCATAATCCGGGCAACTACACCCTTGTTTCCGTGCCTGCCGGCTAATTTATCACCCTCAGCCAGCCTGCGCTTGGTCGCAATATAGACCACTACCCTCTTTAATATTCCGGCGGGAAGTTCATCTCCGCGCCTGACCTTTTCAATTTCCTGTTCCTGCTCAGAAAGTAATTCGCTGACCTGTTCATCAAAAGAAGCGGCTAAAATCTTGGCTTCTTCATTATCGTTAAAATCATACCTTTCCACTTTTTTCTTATCAATACCCAGGAGCTGGGCTAAACGCGTGATTTTTTCCGCCTGCACAAATTCTACTTCCTGTTTATAGTAAGCTTTCAATTCACGGATCTTGGCCAACTCGCTGGATTTTTCTTCCTTGGATTTTCGGCCGCGGTCTTTACGCGAGAAGATATGCACGTCTATAACCACGCCTTGGACTCCCGGAGGCACGATCAAAGAAGTATCGCGCACATCTCCGGCTTTTTCGCCGAATATCGCCCTTAAAAGCCTTTCTTCCGGAGAAGGCTCGGAATCAGTTTTCGGAGTGATCTTGCCGACTAATATATCGCCGGGCGTGACCTCAGCCCCGATACGGATGATCCCGCTTTCATCCAAGTTAGCTAAAGCCTCTTCGCTGACATTGGGGATATCGCGGGTGATTTCTTCGTTGCCTAAACGGGTTTCCGTAGCTTCAATTTCAAATTCTTCTATGTGGATAGAAGTAAAAGCGTCCTGCTCGACTAATTTCTCGCTGATCAGGATAGCGTCTTCAAAGTTATATCCGCGCCAGGGCATAAAAGAAACTAAAACATTTTTGCCTAAGGCTAATTCGCCGCCCTTAGTTCCGATACCGTCGGCAATAATCTCGCCCTTCTCTACCTTATCGCCGAGTTTTACGATCGGCCTCTGGTTGATGGAAGTATCGTTATTGGTGCGTAAGAATTTCTTTAAATGGTAGATTTTTTTACCGATGGTAATAGAGGAGGCATCAATGCTGGTGACCTTGCCTGATTCCTGCGCGATAATCATATTGCCGGAGTCGCGGGCGACCTTCTCTTCCATCTGTGTGCCGACTAACGGTGGCTCGGTGATCATTAAGGGCACGCCCTGTCTTTGCATATTTGAGCCCATCAGCGCGCGGTTCGCGTCATCATGTTCTAAGAACGGGATGAGCGACGCGGCGACGGAAACCAGTTGCTTGGGAGAAACATCCATATACTGGACCTGCTTACCCGCAACTTTCGGAAAGTCATTTTTATAGCGGCAGGAGACTTCTTTCTCTACAAAATAGCCGCTCTCATCTAACGGGACATTAGCCTGGGCAATGATTTTATCTTCTTCAATATCCGCGGTCAGGTAATCAATCCTCTTGGTTACTCTTCCATCCTCAACTACCCGGTAGGGTGTCTCAATGAGGCCCAGGGGATTTACTCTGGCGAAAGTGCTTAAGGAAGCGATCAAGCCGATATTGGGGCCTTCGGGAGTCTCAATGGGGCAAACCCGGCCATAATGCGAAGGATGAATATCTCTTACTTCAAAACCGGCGCGTTCGCGGCTTAAACCACCCGGGCCTAAAGCGCTTAAGCGCCTCTTATGCGTCATCTCGGCTAAAGGATTGATCTGGTCCATGAACTGGGATAACTGGCTGCGGGCAAAGAAATCGCGGATCTGGTTGGATAATAGTTTAGAGTTGATCAGGTAATGTACGTTAATACTGTCAAGCTCGCTTAATATGCTTAATCTTTCGCGAATAGACCTTTCGACCCTGGAAAGGCCGATACGCACCTGGTTCTGCACCAGTTCGCCGACAGTCTTGACCCTGCGGTTGCCTAAGTGGTCGATATCGTCAATCTTGCCGATGCCGCTGTTAAGGTTGATCAGGTATTCGATTACCTTAATAATAGTATCGGAATCAAGTATCCTTTTTTCCAGGGAGACATTCATCCCTAATTTCCTGTTCAGGATGAACCTGCCTGCCCGCTCCAAGTCGTAGCGCGCCGGGTCAAAGAATAACCGGTAAAACAGGGCCTCGGCCGCTTCTTTGGTCACCGGCTCGGTCGGCCGCATCTTACGGTAAAAATCCATATAAGCTTCTTCTTTATTCTTGGTGTAATCTTTCTTCAGGGTATTGATAATTTCAGGGTATTCTTTGCCGAAAGCGGCAATAATATCTTTATCTTCGGAAAAACCGAGTATTCTTAAGATCTGGGTAGCGGGAAAATTCCTGCGGCGGTCAACATAAGCTAAAATTGTTTCGGTAAGGTCATATTTAAATTCCAGCCACGCCCCGCGGTAAGGGATAACCCGGCCGTAGAAAATCTTTTTACCCGTAGGATGGTCCTCTTCTTCAAAGGAAACACCGGGTGAACGCTGCAACTGGCTCACTACTACGCGCTCGTCGCCGTTAATGATAAAGGTGCCTGTCTCGGTCATTAAGGGCAGCTCGCCGAAATAGGCGTCCTGTTCTTTAGTTTCCTTGGGCGTGGTCAGGCGGAACTTTACCTTGAGCGGCAAAGCATAAGTAAGGCTTCTTATTTTAGACTCAGCGATATTATACTTTGGCTTGCCTAAAGAATAGCTGATAAATTCCAGCTTGATGGAGCGGTTAGGGCTTTCAATGGGGAATATCTCGTCAAAAACCTCCTGCAGGCCCTGATGTTTTCTTTCGCTGGGCTTGGCATCTAACTGCAGGAATTCCTGATAAGCCTCCAACTGAACATCTAAAAGATTAGGTATATTGTATACTTCTTTTAGCTTAGCGAAGCTCTTTCTTTTAATCATAGATCTATTTTTTCCCGTATCTAACTGCCAATAAGTTTCTTGTCGCGGGACAGCCCCCTGAGGGAGCAATCCCTATGGCAGTAGGGTTACTTATTTCAATTCAACGGTTGCGCCGGCTGCTTCTAACTTCTTTTTGATCTCTTCAGCCTCTTCTTTGGTTGCGCCTTCTTTGACCGGTTTGGGCGCGCCATCAACCAGGTCTTTAGCTTCTTTTAAGCCAAGATTAGTAATTGTGCGCACTTCTTTGATGACAGCGATCTTGTTGGCGCCTGTGCTGGCTAAGACTACCGTAAAGGTAGATTTTTCCTCAGCTGCGGGAGCAGCGCCTGCGCCGCCTACTGCGGGAGCAGCCATCATCGGCATGTTCGCCTTAACCCCGAATTTTTCTTCCAGGGCCTTGACTAAATCTGCCAACTCGAGAACGGTCATCTCCTCGATTGATTTGATCATCTCTTCTAACTTTGCCATTTCCTTCCTCCTTTTAACCTGTCTTTTTCTGTTTTATCTGATCCAAGCAATAAACAAATTTCGCCAATACCTGGTTCAGCGTAATAACTAAACCTGATATCGGCGAATTTAAAGCCCCAACCACCTGG
The DNA here is from genome assembly GCA_041651675.1 of Candidatus Omnitrophota bacterium. Taxonomy (GTDB): domain Bacteria; phylum Omnitrophota; class Gorgyraeia; order Gygaellales; family Profunditerraquicolaceae; genus UBA6233. Next base: position 17,461 of record JBAZIT010000006.1, read on the forward strand.
GCGCGTAAAACTTCCTTGGAAGGAAGCTTAGCCATAAACTCTATGTCTTTTTTCTCGATAATCTTATCGTTTAAGGAGCCGCCTTCAAGTTTTAGCTGCTCATGGTCTTTGGTAAAATTACATAAAGCCTGGGATACGGCAACCGGCTCGTCCTTAACAAAGATCAGGCCGCAGGGGCCGTCAATATTCTTTAATAAAGGCTCTAACCCCGAGTCCTTGAATGCCCGGCGGGCAACGCTGTTCTTGGCTACGAACAAAGAAGCGCGCGATGTCTTAAGGTTCAGCCTGAGGGAACAAAGGTCAGGGCTGGATACGCCAGAATATTTGACGATAAATACACCGTCGGAATTTTTCAAAGTATTCTTGATCAGGGTCTCCGATGCCTCTTTAACTATTAAGCCTATTTTTTTCATAAGTTTATACTACCAATCTTAATCCGGGGTTCATGGAAGCGGTGATTGAAAGGCTCTTGACGAACTTCCCTTTCACCGACGCCGGCTTGGCCTCATTGACTGCTTCAATTACTTTGGAGGCGTTATCAGACAATTGCTCTTCGCTAAAAGAAATTTTACCCACTGAAAGGTGCATCCCGCCCTGCTTATCCACGCGGAATTCCACTTTGCCTTTTTTGACATCTTCAATGGCTTTTAAAATATCATTGGTAACCGTGCCTGTTTTAGGGCTGGGCATCAGGCCGCGCGGCCCCAGGACCTTGCCTAATTTACTCAAATCTTTCATCATTTCCGGAGTGGCGATTGCGCAGTCAAAATCCAGGAATCCGCCGGCAACTTTTTCGATAAGCTCTAAGCCGCCCACATGGTCGGCGTTGGCTCCGCGGGCGATCTTTTCATGCTCGCCTTTACAGAAAACCGCGACCCGGACCTTCTTTCCTGTCCCGTGGGGCAGGATAACCGTGCCGCGGACCATCTGATCGCTCTTCTTGGTATCCACGCTCAGGTGGAAATGCAGATCCACGGCGCTGTCAAACTTCGGCGCCGGCATCTTTTTCAAAACACTGATCGCTTCTTTAAGCTGATACTGCTTATCCCTGTCCAGCTGTTTTTCCGATTCCTTATACCTCTTGCTGCGTATTTTCATGTTTAAATTAATCCTCAACTACAATGCCCATGCTGCGGGCGGTTCCCGTAATGACCTTAATAGCCTGGGCCATATCCGAAGTATTCAGGTCCGACATCTTTTGTTTGGCGATCTCTTCAACCTGCTTGGTAGTAACCTTGCCGATAACTTCTTTTCCGCTTATTCCGGAAGCCTTAGCCAGGTTAGCCGCGCGCTTCAAAAGCACCGATGAAGGAGGGCTCTTAATGATGAACGAAAAAGTCCTGTCCTCATATACGCTGATAACCACGGGTAAAATCAAACCGTCTCTGCCCTTGGTCTGGTCGTTAAACTGCTTGCAGAACTGCATGATATTTACGCCGTGCTGGCCTAAAGCCGGGCCTACCGGAGGCGCCGGGTTTGCCTGCGCTGCCGGAACGTGTAATTTGATCTGAGCTTTAATCGCTTTTTTAGCCATTTTTATATCTTTTCAACCTGCCAGTATTCCAACTCTACCGGGGTTGAGCGTCCAAAAATAGAAACACTTACCTTTATTTTGCCTTTTTCCGGATGTATCTCGTCAATTGTCCCGTTAAAGTTCTGGAACGGACCTTCGGTAACCCTGACCTGCTCGCCCTTCTCAAAGACTATTTTCGGGCTGGGTTTGGCCTGGGTGTCTTTTGTCTTCTTTAAGATATTATCTACTTCACTCTGCGGCAGGGGCATAGGCTTCTTGCCTAAACCGATGAACCCGGTAACTCCGGGAGCATTCTTCACGAACAGGTAGGTACTCTCATTCAACTCCATCTCGACCAGTAAATACCCGGGGAAAAACTTCCTCTGGGATATCTTCTTTTTTCCGGAACGCACCTCGGAGACCTGTTCCGTCGGTATAACTACGCTGGAGATCAAATCCTGCAAACCGGAGGCGGCGATCTTGTTTTCCAGGGACACCTTTACTTTATCTTCTAAACCTGTCTGCGTATGGACTACGTACCAGTTTTTCATTATTTAAATAGAATGCTCAATAGTTTGGAAAGAATTATGTCGATCAATCCGATGAATACGCCCAGGATCACGGTAACTACGATAACGACTATAGTGGAGGCCATTAACTCTTGGCGCGTGCTCCAGGCCACCTTGCCTAATTCCGCTTTTACTTCTTTTATAAAATTTACCGGCTTGGCGATTATATTCATTTTCTCTTTGGCTTTTCTACCGCGCTTTAAAACTACAGGAGCGGCAGGACTTGAACCTGCAGTCACGGTTTTGGAGACCGTTGGTTTGCCATTAACCGACGCCCCTAAGTACGTTTATTTAATTTCCTTGTGCGGGGTATGCTTGTGACAGGACTTACAGAATTTCTTAATTTCCAGACGGTCCTGGTGCAGTTTCTTATTTTTCGTCGTCGTGTAATTTCTATTCTTGCAAACCGTACATTCCAATGTAATTATTTCACGCATATATTTTCTAAGCTGGAGACGAGAATTGAACTCGTGACCCCGTCCTTACCAAGGACGTGCTCTGCCGACTGAGCTACTCCAGCATTTTTGCCAGATTCTCCGCCGGAGAAGTAACGCTAAAATTAAAAAAAATCCACCCAAGAATTTCTCTAAAAATTCTTCGTTTTCCCTACGTTTAAGCTTAAGTTGAAGTGATTAAAATGCTTTGATTTACGTAAGCAATAGAATATATACTACTTTGGTAGGTTTGTCAAGTATTTTTTAATAAATATTGCAGGTTGCTTAAGAAAGCGAAATCTTGCAGCTTCAAATCCTCCGGCCTTATGCCTCTGTCTAAGCCGGATTCGTTAAAAAATACATTCAGAGTTTCTTCAGAGACTATTCCCTCAAGGCTGTTCCTTAAGGTCTTTCTCCTTTGATTAAAAGCTCCCCGGATTATTTTAAAAAACAGCTCTTCATCCTTAACCTGGACCGCCGGCTCCTCCCGTATTTTTAGTTCCAGAAAAGAAGAATCCACCTTTGGCGCAGGCTTAAAACAATTCCGGCTGATATTAAAGATTACCCGCGGACAGGCATAATACTGTGTAAAACAGCTGAATGACCCGTAGGCCTTGCTTCCCGGCGCAGCTGCCACTCTGGCGGCAAATTCTTTCTGCACTGTGATAAATATCGCTTCTATCCTGTCCCGGAATTTTAAAAGATGCTCAATTATCGGGCTGGAGATATAATATGGAATATTACCGAAAACCTTGATCCTGCCCTTGATTTTATTTTCCTTGAGGAACTTGGCAATCTCCAGTTTCAGAATATCCTGGTTAATTATTTCGACTTTCTTGCCGGGCCCGGTAAACTTTTGCACTAAGAGGCTATATAAACGCCTGTCTATTTCCAGCCCGAAAACCTTGCTTACCTGCTGGGCGATTGCCTGCGTTAGTTCTCCCTTGCCTGAGCCGATCTCCAAAACAACATCATCTTTTTTTAATTCCAGGGAAGCGACAATCTTATTCCGGATATTCTGATCAATGAGGAAATTCTGGCCTAAGCTTTTTTTTGGCAGGATGCGCATTTTATGGCTAATTTGATCGCGGCGATCATGGAAGCAGGATTGGCCAGGGCCGGGGTTTTGGCGATATCAAAGGCTGTTCCGTGTAAAGGCGAAGTCCGGACAAAGGGAAGGCCCAGGGTCATATTGACGCCTGAATCTTTTCCGGTAAGTTTCAAGGGAATAAGCGCCTGGTCATGATAGATGGCGATCACGCAATCATAATCACCTGCCGCGGCTCTGGCTATCGCCGCATCAGCGGATAACGGGCCATCAATATCCACCCTTAAACTGCTTCTAAGTTTTTTCAGGACGGGTTTAATAATCCTGTTCTCTTCAGCTCCGATCACGCCGTTATCTGAAGCATGCGGATTAAGGCCGCAAACTACCAACCGTGGTTTTTTTATTCCGAAAAGTTTTTGCAGCGATCTATAAGTGATCAATATGTTGTTATATAATTTTTCCTTAGTCAGCGCCCGGGGTACTTTTCCTACAGGTATATGCCGCGTAACCAGGCTGAATTTCAGCCGGTCATTTAGAAGCAGCATGACTACTTCTTTGGCCCGGGTTTTTTTCAAAAAATACTCCGTGTGCCCGCCGTATTTAAAACCGGCTTTATTAATCGCCTCTTTGGATATCGGCGCGGTTACCAGGCAGTCAATTTCTTTGTTTTTGAGCAGCTCCAGGGCTTTATCCAGGTACTCCACCGAAGCTCTTCCGTATTCGGCTTTTATTTGTCCGGGGGAAAAATCCCTCCGTTTTAAATTATCTAGATCTATGATCTTTACACCCGGTATTTTTTTAACTATTCCGGAACCGATAAGCACAAAACTCGCCGCTGTATTTTTCAGCTTATCCAGCGCTTTTAAGGTTACTGCCGGGCCGATCCCCGCAGGGTCGCCGATGGTCAGGCCAACCCTGATCTTATTTGATCTTGATATAGGACTGTTTTTTGAGCTCATCTAACCATTTAGCAAATTCTTCCTGCATTTTTTTCTCAAACAGGTAAGTGTGGATCTTACCCTGGACCTGGACCAGGGTAAATTCTTTGGGGGGGATTATGCTGATCAGCTTAAATACATAATATTTATCTTCAATCTTAACCGGCTTAGAAACCTCATTTATCCCGAGCTTAGCTACTATTTCCCCGATTCCGCCCTGCAGCTCCTCGCCTTTATATACGTTAAACTCGTTGACTGTAAAAGGATAGCGCCCTGCCAGATCCTGCGGCTTCTTGCCGGTCTTGAGGTTATAAGAAAACGATTGGGCCAGATCTTCGTTCTCTAAGGCATAGGCCTCCAACTGCCTTCCTTCACCGGAATTAAAATCCCTTTTATTGATCTCATAAAATGCGGTTACCTCATCAGGCTTGACCGTGATCTTGCCGCGCACCTTATGCTCCACAATGCTGAACATCAGGAATTGTTCCCGGATCTTATTCTCGATATCCGCCTGGGTAAGCCCTTGCTTCATCAGTTCCGCCTGGAAATCGGCGTCCGAGCGGTATTGTTTTTTGATTTCGCTGATCTTGGCCTTAACCCGGTCATCGTCCATGACTATTTTTTCTTTCTTGGCCTCCTGCAGGATCAACCGGTCTTCGATAAGCCGGTTGAGCAGGTCAAACTTAATAGAATTCATTTTTTCTTCCAGCTCCTTGCCTTTATACTCCCTGGACAACTGCATGCTCATAAAGTGCAGGAAATCATTTAAATCCTTTTGCGTGATTACTTCATTATTCACGATCGCCACTATCTGGTCCTGCGCGCAGGCAGAATATGGCGTAACCAGCAGGCCGTATATAGGTAAGCAAAGGAATGCCAGAAAAAATCTTAAATTAATTATGCGCTTCATTAAATACTCCTGTCTTTTTAAAAGTATCGATCGCTTCTCTTAGCAGCCTGCAATAAAGGTCAAAACCAACCGTGGCAATAAAACCATGCTGCTGCATCCCCAGCAAGTTGCCCGCGCCTCTTATTTCCAGGTCTTCCATAGCGATATTAAACCCGGAGCCGAGCGCAGCGTAATCCTGGATAGCGCTTAATCTCTTACGGCTGTCTTTTTCCAGGACTAAATGCTTAGGGACCATAAAATAAGCGTAGGCCGGCCGGTTAAACCTGCCCACCCTTCCGCGCAGCTGATGCAGGTCGGATAAACCAAAAGTATGCGCGTTATCCACAATTATAGTATTAGCATTGGGTATGTCGATCCCGGATTCAATGATCATCGTAGAGATCAGGCAATCAACTTTGCCTTCCAGGAATCCGGACATAACATCCTCTAACTCATGCGGGTGCATCTGGCCGTGGCCGATTGCCAGGCGCACGCCGGTAGGCAAAATTTTTGCCAACTTGTCCCGCACCTTTTCAATGTCCTCTATGCGATTATGCAGAAAGAACACCTGGCCGCCCCTCTCCACCTCTTTTAAAACGGCCTGGCGGATCAAATCTTCGTCATATTCTACCACAATTGTCTTGATAGGCAACCTATTTTGCGGCGGGGTATTTATTACGGATAAGTCGCGGGCTCCCATTAGGCTCATATATAAGGTCCTGGGTATAGGTGTTGCGGTCAGGGTAAGCACGTTGGTTGAAAGCCTCATCTTTTTTAACTTTTCCTTATGCTTTACTCCGAAACGCTGTTCCTCATCGATAATTACCAGGCCTAAGTCTTTAAAAGATACGTCATCCGAGAGCATCCTATGGGTCCCGATAACCAGGTCAACAGAGCCGTTGCTAAGCCCCTCAACCACCTTTCTCTGCTCGCCTTGCGTCTTAAAGCGGCAAAGAAGCTGGATATTTACTGGAAAACCTTTAAGCCGGGAGCTGAAATTATGGTAATGCTGCTCAGCTAAAATCGTGGTCGGCACCAGGTAAGCGACCTGCTTATTATCCATCAGGCATTTGAAAGCCGCGCGCATGGCAACTTCAGTCTTACCGTAGCCTACATCCCCGCAAAGCAGCCGGTCCATAAGTTTTCCGGATTCCATATCCTCTTTTACCTCTAAGGTAACCTTCACCTGGTCAGGCGTCTCCTCGTAAGGAAAACTTTCTTCGAATTGAACCTGCCAGTCCGTATCCTGAGCATAAGTAAAACCTTTAGCGTTAGAGCGCATTGCCTGTAAACTCAAGAGCTCCCAAGCCATCTTCTGGATTCCCTTGCGCGCCCGCTCTTTTGCTCTTGACCACTCCTTGCCTCCCAACCGGTAAAGTTTTGGTCTGCGGGTGTGAAAAGCGATATACTTTTGCACCAGGTGCATGGATTCAACCGGCACATAAAGTTTTTCCTGGCGGTCATATTCAATGACCAGATGGTCTTTATATTTATCCTGGACCTTGATCTTATCCAGCCCGAGGAATTTGCCTACCCCGTGCTGGTTATGCACGACATAATCGCCGATATTCAAATCCAGGAAATTGGAAAGCGGAAAATCCTCGGTAATCGGCGTAGTCTTTAAACTGCCGGATTTCCTGATCGGCAGGATAATAACCATCCGGTGAGCCCAGAGCGGTTCGCCCGTGGAAGGATTAAATGTCCTGATTGAAGATATTAAGTTATCGTTTAGTTCAACGCGGATGGGTAACTCAAAAGAATTCGGGAAGATATCGATTAAGCCGCCGCGCAGGGAGAAATCGCCTTCGGCTAAAACAGCGTCCTGCCTCTTATAGCCAAAATCAACCAGCTCCCGCAACAGTTGTTCCAGCTCAACCTCTAACCCTGAGTATAGTTTCAGGGATTTAAACATATTTGTCTATCTTGGCTTTTTGCGGCCCCAGGCAAGGACTAAAGGCGAAGCAATATAAACCGTAGAATATAC
>JBAZIT010000007.1:0-22642 GCA_041651675.1 Candidatus Omnitrophota bacterium
GGTACCAGCAGTCGCATTAGCCAACAGAGCAGACTTAGTACGCAAATGCCATCTTTGTCCAAAAATGTAGTAGAAGGAGGAACATCACAATGCGCGAGTGCGCGCCTATATGATAAACGTATATGTGATCGGTTCGCTGATATGTCGTGCGCGCTAAACATTCTTGCGGAAGACGCGCGCGAACAGAATGAGATGCGCGCATCCGAGCTTATCGCGCAAAGTTTAGGGATAGACCTCGTTGGGAATATGCGCGCGCATGCTCGTAGTGATATTGCGACATTGCACACGATATGTATGAAGTATGATTTGACTGTCGCGCCATTTATCACGAACGAGGGGAATGTTCAGCAATACTTCATTGCGTTATCGAGTGTTATGATAGATTCCGAGCTTTGTCATTTAGGCATGAAGTTCGTAAAAAGTGTTCATGACATAATCAAATTCATAGATATGGTGCGCGAGCATGCAAGTGCGCGCAGAACGCCTTTGCCATCAAAATCGCGCGCAAGAGTTGTAACAAGCGAAACTACATCAGATACATCGTCTAGGTTATCTTGTCACAGTAGTGATGTAGCGGCGCGCGTTGGTCATCAATGTTCGCGCGTCAGTTCGCGCGCGCGAGCTAATGCAGTGGCGCGCGCTCATGTCATGGATGAATGTGTCGCATGTTGCGCGCAATCGTATAGTTGCGTGATATTTGATGGAATTTACTCCAAGCTGAATACGGCATCAGTGTATGCGACTCGCGCAATAGATGACATAGAACCAATAGTGCGCGCGGATAATAGCTCAGAGATGAAATGCGCGCGATGCAATACATTCATGCGCGCACTCGAGCAATGTGTTATTGTATGTGATAAATGTGGTTGCCTTCGCGATATTAATGTAGTCCAAACGAGTTGCAAGGGACCATCAACTGACGGCGATATAATGATCGCGCAAGACGATACTGCGCATGGAGGAAGTAGTTCCATGCAAAGTTTGATATCCGCGCGCAACTTTGATCGTCATTTGCGTACATGGCTCGAGCGCTTGCAAGCAATAGAACCGTTTGTTATTCCGGCTTGCGACCTTGATCGTATTCGCAATGCAATCGAATGCGAGTCAATCGGTTTATCTTCGCGAACTATTACGTATGCGGAAGTTGTGCGCGCACTCAAGATTTGCGCATTGAGTGATAGTTATAGCGAACATGTACCGAATATCGTGAAGATGCTCAAAGGGCGCGCGCCTCCAGTATTGTCGCACGAAGCGCAACAAATCATATTGCGCGACTTTGTGCATATCATGGAAGTGTACACAAGTAACGGCATCGGAAACATTGGCAATAAACCATATTACCCATTCTTCATAGCGAAGATCATTAAGAGGCGCTTCCCGCGTGGCAGCGAACCGCGCAGACTAATCGATTATATTTCGAGTCAAGGGCGCGAGACAGTATGTAAGAATGATGAAATATATAGGATGATATGCGAACATGCGCCTGCTCAGTATGATCTCAAATATGAACCCGAAGACGTATGACATGTCGCGACATGTCATGTCATATTATGTTTTGCGCGTACTCATATAACTAACTCAATATTCGCGCAAGAGAAGATATGCAACAACCAACACGGACTACACTCGCGCGCACTGGCATATATCAGCGACCTGTTGCGACAGTCGCGACGATGAATGATGTTATGGGGCGCACTAGCTCGGAAGGCTCTGTTGGAGGCATGAATCCAGTAAAGCTAACATGTGATGATATTGTTATAAGACAAAGCATGACTGTGCTAGGTCACATGTCCGCGCGCATTGTTTGTGCGCCAGGTAGCGCAACTGAACCTAGTATTGTATTTGGGAACGCAGGCGCGATTAATGCGGCTGGTATCTATGGCACAAATACAACAGTATCATTCGCGGTAGGAGGCGCGAATGTTGGTACGTTTGATACGACCGGGCTTGCGCTTGATGCATTGCGCGGAACATCTGGAACTATTGACTTTGGCGGATCGACGCTTGTCAATATCGCGGGTATCGTTATTAATCCAGGTTCGTACGAAGTGGTAAGCGATCCAGTCATAACAGTCGGCGCGGTTGATGCGGTTGCGCTAGCGATACCCGTCGTACCACACGATATTACAAAAAACTGCATTCTCGAAGCGAGCGTGAAATCGATCGCAGTCATGCTAGGAACAAATGGTGCGGAGAATGGCGTCTTTGATTTTCGCGTGCGTATTGTGCTAGAAGTTGGTGAAACAGTTCCCATCGCGAGTGTCAAGTATGAAATTAGTAATTATCATAGCGCTGGATTAGTTGGCGCGGGTATTGACATTGACCCGGAAACAGCCGTGGCGAATGTTGTCGCGACCGGTATAGCAGGTGGTTCGATTATGTGGCAAACTCGCGCGTATATCGTGCGTGTTGAGTGCGACTGAGATATACACGCGCGCATATGAGAATGAGAATGAGAGCCGTTCTTTTTTGTATTATAATCAATACTTATCGCGAGAACAATATACGTAAAACCACTTTCTTTCTACTTTCTCTATCATGACCGAAATTTATCGTTCCCCAATAACGAAGTACTACGTATCGGGATCTTCGCGCACGCCACTATTATGTCCAGAGCCTCTTGTACTTGGTCGTCGCGCTCAACTAGCTGAATGTGTGAGCACTAAGTGTAGTAGTGTCCATAGTCACAGCAGTGACGTCGAAGGCGATGCACGCGACGAGGGTATGTGCGATGAGAGTACAGACCCGCATACATTATTAGTACGGCAAATGCGTGAAAATCCCAAGCCCAAAACACAAGTTGTCGAACGGATTGTGCCAGACTTTGCGAGTTACGATGTGCACGATGAAGGCGTGTGCGACGAGAGTACAGACCCGCATACATTATTAGTTCATGCGATGAGTGCAATAGAGTTTACGGAAGAACCCGTACACGATCCATCAAGTGTTCGCAATCCCTTCAACGATACATACGCGAGAATTGATCCAGACGCGCTCGATATGGATGAAGATGTACATACTTTATTAGTGAGTCAAGAGCTAGAAAGTCACGATAAACCAGTTAATCGATGTGTTATCCTGCGCGTTAATGGAGATGATATCCCGCGCGTCCCGTCTAGTTGCGAGTTCATACTCAAGGCGTATGAGAAAGAATGCGTAACGATCGACTTCACAAATGCGCGCGCGACTGTGCCTATTGTGAAATACATTGTGTCGAGTAAAGCTGGTTCATATTGTTTCGCGCATCATCTCGTTAGTGTAACGAATAAGCATTTTGTCATATGCGTGCAGAATCTTATGCGCAATGAATGCGTTGTTATGATCAAATATGAATTAAGTGATTTGTGAAAGTCGCGCGCGATCAATTATTTTTTTTCAACAACAACGTTCACGCACTAATATACAACTAGGTTAGTTAGTTAATTTGTTAGTTAACAATGTCGGCAGGTGGTATTTTCAAACTCTTGGCAAGTGATGGGCGTGCAGACCGCATGGTTCATGCGACTGATATGCTCAACGAGCGTATTCGCTCTATTATGTGTCAGCGTCGCGAGAGGGGAATGGATCCTACTCCTACTCTTGCAGATATCGAGAAAACCCATATTCTCTTTGTCAATGCGCATTACAGGCCGTTCGCGGCAATTGCTTACGAATATACGAAGGTTCGTACGCAGTCGGGAAATCCGACATGGGGTGGACATATGCAGTTTTCCATTCCCGCATACGGTGAATTCTTCAGTGATATGGTTGTACATGTTACACTTGGCGCGGTTGCTTGCACGCCGTCAGTTGTGCCCGCGTTCCCTCCTGCTATTGGAGCTAATGTCGTTACTGTTGCAACATCGCAGACTAGTGATGTTGTTAACGCGGCCGCGCATCAATACACTCTGTACACTCAAGAGTATGTTGATGCCGCCGGTAATGTATTGACAGTTGGTGGAGCTATTTCGAACTATACACGCTATGCTGAATATCCTGGCGAGCGTCTCTTCCGCGAGGTCAAGTTCGAAATCACTGGCAATCCTCTCGATACATATGAGAGCGATGCAACACTGTTCTATCGTAAGTTCTTCATCACTCATGATAAGGAAATCGGATGGAAGCGCCTTGTTGGTCAAGAAGTTCCAGTTGACGCATACACCAACGAAACGGCTATTTCTGGAACAAACTCGTTCCAGGTGCCAATGGCGAATGCCGTTGATGTTACTGGTACAGTTGTTGGTCCCGCGAATGCAACTATTACCGCGCGCAAACTCACGCAAGTCGTGAGCGGACCACAAACACCGCAAGCGATTCAGCCCGCGCTCGATCTCTGGATCCCGTTGCTGTTTTGGTTCAACAAGGATGTGCGCCTTGCAATTCCTTCGATCAGCATCCCATACGGTCAGCGCTTCATCACAATCGCAATCGCGAATCAAGCAGAGATCGTGTTCCCCGCGCCTGGCAATCTGTTCTTGCGCTTGACTACTGAGGTGCGCACAGATGAGGAAGTTGCTGGTACAACTGGTACCGCAGTTGCACTGAGCGTTAGGAATGTTTCGCGCCAAGTCAATTACGAACCAATCCTCCTCGCCGGGTCCACTGTTTCGCCCGCGCAAACAATGAATGCGGAAATGTATGTTAATAACCTGTTCGTGAATCCTGAAATTCACGATATCTACATCAAGCGCATCGGTTTCACACTCGTGCGCGTCCATCGTATCCAACATCCAGAGGTTACCGCCTCAAGCGAAGATAGGTTGCTTTCGCAACTGAAATGGCCAACTGAGATGATCTACATTGGTATGCGCCCATCGTTCAACACTAGCGCGGCCAATCCAAATCAATACCGCGACTGGCATAATCTCACCGCAGTCACAGACGAGACAATGTACACTGTCGCGCGCTCGTCTGGTGCAGTGCAAGCCACTACCGACTTGGCCGCAGCTCCATGGCCCGATAGCGTGAAAACATTCACACATCGCGAGACAAGCGAACAATTGTATGTTCCTGTCTATACTCAAACAATCGATTCGCTCAAGGTCACAGTCCAAGGTAATGATATCATCACCGAGACAGATGCACCATTCTTCCGCGACTACACTCCATGGTACTACGGTCAGTCTATCATGCGCACACCTGTCGATCTTGGCGCATTGCTCATTAACTTCGCCATTTATCCAGGTACATACCAACCAAGCGGACATATCAACATTTCGCGCGCGCGTGAATTCTATGTTCATTACAACTCGTCATACTGCTCAACTGGTTCGCCATGTCAGATGATCACAGTTGGTATTTCTATCAACTTCCTGTTGGTGTCCGATGGTTCCGCAGTTCTGCGCTTCACATCGTAAACGATCGCACTCATCGCGCTCATCGCGCTTACGCATTCGCGTACATCGCGTACATCGAGTACATCGCGCGCGCGAGTGTGCATATTTTTTTGCCCATTCTCTTCATCCTCTCTATTGTTTGCTTTATTCCGCGTTCCAAGAAAAAAATGAATTTGATCATGATAAGAATCAGTACATACACTTCCAACAAATAACTATCGTTGCTTAGTTAGTGTGTACCCCCCCTTAACCCGCAAATAATGAGTTCTCCTTTATCTACTCCACGTGTTGGCGATGGCTCTGACGCACGTTATGTAAAAGTCGCGCGCACTCCTATTCACGATGCGCATGATGCTGCAAAGCGCGCGCGTCCTGTCTATGTTGCACGTATTGCCCAAGAAGATAAGTCCCAGTTATCGATTCCGGAGCATAAACGGACGCACGTGGATGATATCGAATACGATATGGACGACTATGCCGATTGGATAGCGGATCAGTATGGATCTCTTCTGCCGCAATCTAATCCATCGTCTCCTGCTCGTAAACTGCCTGTTGTCGCGCATGTTCATGAACATGATCATGAGCAACATGAGCAACATGAGCAACATGCTCGCAAGGATAAACCCACAGCATAAAAATACAAACCAGTCTATTCCATCCCGTCCCATCATCGTCCCTTTCGGAACCATCATATCTTTTTTGCGCGAATATTACCCACACAAGTGAGGTAATTAAAAAAATGAAATATGTTGCTCAAAAATAATAAGCTTTCTCTACGAATGTCTAACTTACGACTTCGCAATTTGCGTACAATGAACGTTCATGAGATGCGCGCATTAGTTCCACAACATAAAATACGATGTGGGATTATCATGATTAATTCAACGACTGGCGATATTTTGACAGTATGCGAACAACAACGCGAAGATCTCAATATATCCGTTCTCGGAGTTCCAAAGGGTATGCTTGATGAGACTGACGCGAGTTTATATGCATGCGCAACTCGCGAGTTTCGCGAGGAGACTGGCATCGATCTCGCGCGCGTTGAGCATTATCGCCCAAACGTTCGTATCATTTTCTATAACCAATACTTCTATGATATCTTGGTTTTGTTCATAATCATAGTAAAAACAAATATTATTATTGATCATTCTGCGATTGATTCATATGAGATTGCAAATTATGCTTGGATCTCACCAATGGAATTAATACATATTGATAAGCGCGCATCATCAACAGCATCAACATCCTCAATCGGCGTACCTAAGTATTTGCGCAGATTACTTTCATACATAATAATGGCAACTGCACAATATCGATATGCAATTGATGATAGACGTGATACAAAAAAGGTAAGTCATCATTGTGAATGATCCAATATGATAATTATTTGTTATTTTTTCCATCTTCATGATTATCATTAGTCAACAACTCCACCACACTCCGCACACCATCCACCTTTTGCGCGTCCTATCGCGGATCCGCGAAAAACGCGCGAGATCATATCGGGCGCATTTTCGAACATGCAAACTAGCGCGACAATGATAATAAATATGATAATCCAATCGATGAGAGATTCTGGGCGACTCGCGCATAAGTTCTTAAACGCGCTCACAACGGAGCGCGTCTGTACCTGTGCTTGTGCCTGTGCCTGTCCCTGTCCTGATACTTTTGGTACATCACTATGATCGGCATCCATTGGAATTGGTTGCAGCGCGGCGACATTGGTCATACCTAAGCCTGCGCCTTCTTGCGCGCGAACTCGCGCACGCTTTGCCTCAACTCGCGCGCCAATCGATGGAGATCCGCGAGTGCCTGTTATTGTAGATAATCGCCGTGCTATTTCTTCTTCCGTAGTAAATCCGCCATAATCTGGCACACCAAACTGCAAATATTGGTCTGTTGTCATGTATGACGTTTTGTATATTGGTCCTAGAAAAATATCGCGAGAATCATGGCGAGTACTTCGCAGCGAATAATTATAGTAATATGCGGAATCACCAAAGCAGAAGTGCGCGCGGCGTTAGATGCAAGCATGGGTCCGCGCGCGACACGTGTTGCGCAAGATAGGGATAGAGATAGTGGAAGCGCGAGCAGTCGCGGTGTTGCATGCAGCATCGCAGTACCTAGTAGCTCTATTGCAGTCATGGCAAGCGAACAACTTGTTGAACTTGCGCATTACTCAAATCTTCCGCGCGTGTTCCTATCTCCCGAGACGCATCCAACCAAATCGAACTTACTATGTTGGAATTGCGGACTAACATTCAATGGTGTACCTCGCTTCATTGCACTAGAACGTTCATTAAATCGCGCGGGCGAATGGATGATCACTGGTAACTTTTGTTCATGGGCTTGCGCGGGTACGCACATTGTCGAACATTATGACGAGCACAAAAAATGGACGTTGTTGCAGAACCTTGCAGTTGTGCGCGCGCAAATAGATGAATGTGATGTAACGCGCATCAAACTCGCGCCTAGTCGACTATGTATGAGTTTGTACTCGGGCGAAGGCGGGTTAACGCAACAACAATATAGCGAGGAAGTTGCGAGATGTGATGCGAGTAACCGCATTGCTCAAGTTGAGCGAACTTTTTGAGTACGCGATGGCAGCGGCATAGTTAATGGAATTATCTGGAATGGTAATGATGATCCTGATTCCGATTCATCCACTTGCTTGCGCGTCGCTGTACTCTTAGATGATTCGCGCGAGTTATGTAAGAATATTATTAACAACGTCAATATGGCGATAATGATAACAGCCATATACGCTTTATCCTCAAATGTTTTGCGCGCGAGATCGAGTATGAGCAGCGCATTAAGATAAGTTAGTATGCCCTCTATGAGTCGCGAGGTTTTTATCATTCCTATTAGTTATCGTATATCTCGAGCGCATATAAAAATGGCTGCAACTATTTGCAAGCATGCATCTGCCATGTCTGCGCGTATGTGTTTGTAATCTAAGCGATTCGCGCAAGTGTCAAAATTGAAGACGCCTGCTAGATGGACAAACGCGCGCCGTGTTTGTTTTTTGCGCTCAGCATAAGTGCGCGCCATAGGCTCATGTAGCAACTCGCGCGCAATATGGTTCTTTTTGCCCGCACTAATCAAATATACGTACTTAGCTGCGCGAGTAACACTAAAATGATAGACGAGCTGTGATTCTACGCATGCTGTTGCAGTGCGCACAGCACCCCCGCAAAATGCGTTTCGCTTGCGTGGTTGGCGCTCAATGATGACATACGCGCGCGAGATTGGAAAGTCGCGCGGAATGATGTTATCAAGAGCTCGCGCGAGTGCGCGCGCTCTATCACTATCGCTAGTACTATCAATGTTTGCACCCAAAACATCATACACGCCAGATCCAAATAGCTGAATAACATCGCGCGCATTTCGCAATGCACTCGTACTTTTATCGCGATTTGCCGTTATAATGCTTGGGGTATAACCTAGAATCGACCATCCGAGAGTACGCAATGCACAGTCAAACCCAACAAATAGAAAATCACAATTGGACGGATTTAACATTGGTACAACAATATACTAGCGGATGGATTCAGATAGACAGAGCGTATTCGGATTAGGATCATTAGTTAATCCTGCATATGCGGACGCGAGCGCAACAAATACAGAGAGCCAGATCATACGCGGATTAGCTCAGCAAACTCCCGCGCGTAATAGTAGCGACATACTCAAAGAGAAGATGGATGAGATTGAGGGACGACTTGGATTTCGTATATTTGATGATAGTCAGCAAGCAAGTACAAGTACACGTACAAGTACAGGTACAGGTACAAGTACAAGTACGCATAGTGATGAACATGCGCGATATGCTGGAGATAGTGATGAACGTCCTGGAGATGATGGTATAGATATGAGCGCAAGCGCACAAACACAGTATTTACCTATGCAACAGCCGCAACAGTCGCGCGCGCAAACAGATCCAGAGCCTATTCGCGAACGAACTGTTGATGAATATCGAGATGTACCCCGCGCAAGTGATAGTGACGGATATCGCGCTATTCCTATGAGTAACGAAGGTATGCGCTTCACTGACGAAGAAATGAAACGAGGGCGCGTTATGAATGCGCTTAGTGCGTTGCGCATTGGCGCGGATGGTTTCCTCGACTCTGATCGTGAGCATGATATGAAAGTATCCGCGATCGAGGAGATAGAAGACCTCGTAGCATTATTTAAGGATAATGGCGAAGATGTTTCGCATATTCATGTACCAACCATAGACGAGTCGCTTGAAATCATACAAAGTACACTCACATTACTAAAACGGCATAATGATCGGCGTCGTTTTGGGTCTGTTGCAGATGATTGTATTATGATGGCAGCATCTGGACTAGAATACTTGTTCGATGGTAATCGATCGTTCTTTGGATTCAAACCTAACCTATCCGGATGGAAATCACACGTGCGCACTAAGTTGCGCAGAATGCGCCATGATACATCGCAAATCGCAAGTAGTCTCATGAATGATTATAACTTTGGACCAATTTCGCGCCTTATTATTGAACTTGTGCCAAGTATGATAATGTATGCAGGTCAGCACTCGGGAGGTGGCGCGCGACAAGAAGAACATACGGCTGAGGCTGATTTCGATTCAGCAATAGACAGATTACGTACTAAGTAAAAAACGAATGACTTGCGTCAATGATTTGCTTCAATGCAAGTCATGCTCTTATTTTGATCCTATTTTTTTGAATGTTATAGATCATGAATAATAGATAGCAAAGATTCGCACAAGACATGGACCCGAGTATCAATGTAGAAGACGCTCTGGATGCCCTTTTAGCTTGCGCGGATCAGCAAGACAGTGGTGGTAGTAGCGCGCGCGAACCATCATGTTCGGATTCGCGCGAAACGTATGAAGAAGCAGCTTCTCCTTTTGCGCGCGAACCCGATGATGCTACGGCGCAGCAACAACAGTCATCATCCACCGCTTGCACGCGAACTCGCAAGTATACGCGCGCGATGTTTATTGCCAAGGCGCAAGCACAACCTAAACGCCCGGTCATTGATGTGCAATCACCATACAATATCGTGCGCACGCCAGAGACTATCGTTCAATATTGTTCTGATTATGATATTGTCAATGAGAGCGCGCATAAAGATCTTGGATTTGATAACATTGTTCCGACGACATTCGGGCTTAATGGATTCATTACAGGCATATCGTTTATGGAAGATTCATTGATCAAGGTAATAACAAGCGATATTTTGCAGGATCCATGTATTCGCGCAGAATGCAATTATGGTCTTGTTAATTCTACTAGGTTTGATGAGCTCGTTCGGACAGGTAGTGTAAGCATGCGCTCATATGAGAAAAACGCGCGCATGCGCATCAAGAAGAAAACACGACCTGGCGCGAAACCTCGGAAAGTACAAGGAAATGGCACATGTTTTAACTCATCCATTATGATATGGATCTACTCTAGCGTTACTAATTGTGTCTATAAGATTCGCGTGTTTCGCACTGGTCGCATTGGTTTGCCGGGTACTAGACCAGATATGATTTATGATGTTATTGAGAAAATCAACCAAACCCTTATTCCTCTGATGCATGCGCTAATGTGCCTTGACTCTAGCACATATGCGACAACGCATGACACATCCGAAGAAATGCACTTAGTTAGCCTCGAACCAATTATGAAAGATTATAAGTGGCTTTACATTCTCGTCGATCGTCAGATACTTGATTTGCATGCGCTTGATGCGATCTTCGACATGTACGCGCGCAATACCGAACAAGACCCGCGAGTTAGCTTCCATCAGCATAAAGACAGTACTCCTAAGTTAGCATTGCGCCTAACAAGTATTGCAACAAACGAAAGCATGCGAGTCAGTATCTTCCGCTCTGGCAAGATAAACATACTTGGCGCGAAGTGTGATATGGTATTTACAAAAAAAGTATGTGACTTTATCGCGAGTATCATTAGCACTCATCCGGAGATAATCGTCGAATCAAACGATACCGCGAGCGATTAACGCATGTATGATAATATGCGCGATGACTAGTGCGAACCCTTGTATAACTACTCCGAATGGAGTTACCACACCATACGCATTAGTTGTGCCTTTCATTTTTTTGAGAACCAAATTAACGAATACGTCCGATGTCACAAAGATAAACAATAAAAACAAGAACGCATACATTTTGTACTCAAGAGAGTAGAACGCGTCGATGCATTGTTCCATAATTGACTTGCGCTTTGTGCTGTTATGCGCGCGACTTACTCCTGTTGCGCTAGTACTAGTTGGTTCATCATAACGCGCAAGAGGTACAGAGTCGTCGTTATCTTCCATAGTGAATGGATTGAGAAATATTATATATTTAGTGTTTGCCAGTTATCGCAACTTTCTTAACTACTAGAATTTCGCCAGATCGTTGCATAAAATCGGTAAACATTGATCGCGACTCTGGCACAGAGTTGTGCGCGAAGATGTATGCGCGCTTAATTGGTTTGCGTAGGTCCGATGCAAGTATATCGATAAGGCGCGAGATAGGAGTACGCAAGATTAAGCGCTGTTTCGCATCGCAATGCGCAATACCTGCAACGTTTGCGCTCGACGTGCTCGTACTCGAGCTTGAACCAGTTCCCGTTTGACTAATGCATGGAGTAATAAACTTAGGCACTAATAGAGTATGTTGCGCGCGACCGTGTTGTTCCTGCGTAGTAAAGTCGCGCATAATGTCGCCTATCCACTTGATCAAATATTCGCGCGACTTATCAATGGCATCATATAGTTGCGCGAGGTCTATATCAAGCTGCTCGGTTGGTAACTCGCGCGAACTAACTGCTGTCATAATAGCAGTAATATCCGCATTAGTTAAGCCAATCTCGCGTTGCAATCGTTCTATTTTGCTACTGACTAATGATAGGTCAGCGCGTTTTTTGGTCTCCATTATGATGTTGCGAATACGCGCGCGCACTTCTTGATTGCGCAATGTGGCACAACGTGCGACAAATTGCGCACAGAATAGTTCATATTCGTAATATGGATATAAGGCGCGCTCTGCGCGTTCACTGATATCAACCGTTGCGGATCGCGCACTATCAATACTACTCGCATATTTGCGCGGATCTGTCATGAGTGACATAACTATATCATATTCATCCTCGCGCGTATCAAGTTTATCAAAGTACGCAATCATGCGTGAGGATGAAGATGGCGATGCGCATGATACAACATAACCAATAATGCTCGATGCGACTGTTATGTATCCATCAATGTTAAGCGCGCGAAATGGCGCGAGAGTTTTATCAATATACTTATTGATTTGTTCTATGGCGATTTTACATGCGGATGCGCTCACATGATCAAGTAATGAGGTTCCTGAGATGTCATATGTTTGCGCGCGCACCTGTGTCGGTATGCTGCTATATGTGATAGGTATGTAAGCGTTCCATGGCGCGAGTAACACAGCGTAACATAATCCGCGCATACCAACATAAAGCTTTTGGATCGCGAGACTACCAGCATAGTCATCCGAATCGCGAGTATGATCGCGCACAAACATCTGTATAAACTCTAAGTCTATGTTGCGCTTTATTGCAGGCGCGTGATTCTGAGATTGATCCATATTAACACTACGAATCATGTGCGAGATGGTTGCAACGCATTGAGTAGTTAGCGCGCGCGATAGAATAACATCATGCCGAACAAAGTCATCGGGATCAATAGTTATGACTGGATGTATTGCGCCATTTCCTGCTATGATAAGACCGGTTGCGCGCGGAGTTCCATATGAGAACGCGCGAGGAACAATTAGTTGCGAACCATACTCTTGCGTGCGCGTTGTTGTACTGTCAAAGGATGACGATTGTGGCATAACAATACACATCAGATCAAGGTTATACGCGTCTCGCACACAATCAGTAATTATCGCGCGCATGAAATTCCATGTGCGCGCAGGGAACACTTCTTGTCCATTGGCTACGCGCGTGAGATAACCAATAAACGCGCTTCGACTTGCGAAGTATGTTGATGCGCGCCCTCCTGCAAGAGATTCAAAGTTAATAAGATTCTTCTCGATCCCTCGCACAATAGTCATAGTTACCGTTGACATAGTTGATCCAAGTATGACAGAGATCGCGCGCAATATGCCAACGTCTTGCGCGACTCCATATATGATTGCTTCTGCGCTCGGATGAACACTATGCAACGTCCTATTAATAAACGCGCTAAATACGCCTGATGGCAAATGAGAAAGGCGACCATCTTGTAATTGATCGAGCGCGCCATATGACATAATATAACCAACCGACTTCGATGTCATATGCGCGATATCATAAGTATGATTCGCAATGCATACTCGCGAGATTTGCGCGTGATGCGATCCAGGCGGTGGTTCCATCATTCCGCAACATGGAATACAGTAACCCAATGGATGGACACCTGTTAGAAAATTAAGATATGGGTAGCGCGCGTTTGGACACATGTAATAAGCGGCGCGCTGTGTTGTGAAGTTCCAGTAACGTATCGCGCCTTTTGGTACTCCATGTGTTGCGATTTCTTGATTGGTAAGTAAGAGTGGTTGCTTTGGATGTTGACAGCGCGATGAATACACGCGAGGCGCGCCATATTTTTTAAGGTTGTATAGAACTGGGTCGGTTTCTTGGAGTCTGCGCAAGTTGCGCATATGATAAGGACTAGCGGTTACATCATCATCTTTATCCATTGCGCTCGCGCTTGCGCTCTCTTCTTGACTTGCATGTATGCGCGCGAATCTATCAACAAACGCGCGCAAGTACATTTCGAAGGTCGCATACTCATCCTCGTAAATGTCTGCCGTTATGAAGTTGATACTGGTCGTATGGTGCTCTATTGTAACAACGCGCCCAGCAAATGACTGGTTCCATTTTTGGCGAATTGCTTCAACTGACAAGTATGCGTAATAGTTCGACTCATGAATACCAGCCGCCATAATACGTTGTTCAATCTGGCGCGAATCGGTCGTACTAATGCCGCGCGTAAAGATAAATGATATTTCGTCTTTCGTTGTCTGTTTTGGTATGATTATGCCTGCGCGCGCGTAGTCTTCCCATGAGTCGCGCATATTGCGAAAAGCGCGCGCACTCATCGTATTATGCCATACTGTCATTACGGTTAAGTCGAGAATGCGCATATTCTTGTTTGTTACTGGCTCGATTTTAGACGCAACAAACACATTAGTCGCGCGCAATTCGCGAATCAACAGCTGAGATTCGCGCATGAACATTGTAACCATATCATCGAATGGAATACTTGCCTCTTGCGACCAATTTTTTTGGAACGATATTTGCCCACTTGTGCGAACAACCATAAACATAGGACTGCTCGGATGCGCGCCATCCGAAGTATCAGGCGCGACGAATGTTATGATAATTCCTGGTTCATTTCCGAGCTTAGGTATCATCGAACGCCCGTGAAGTTGCATACGCGCGAATGAACTCGTTGTACTCATAAGCTCAGAAAATTTATGCATTTTGTGCAAGATATAGCGAAGCGCGTTAGTACCGCCTGTCTCACTATGCGAACTAATAGCTGATTCATTATCAACTAGCGCAACAACATCGACTATCGTTTTACTACATACAATCAAATCAAAGAAATCGCGCAAGTTAATGTCGCGAGCATACGTGCGCGCACTTGCAACATCTGTCGCGCGAGGCTGCGAAGTAACTGATGCATGTAGAATACTATGACTAATGTTAAGACCGCGCGCGATATCATGCGCCTTCCATGTGTATCTACTTATCTCACACTGTGCGCGCATTGCATGATTCACTACCGTCTTGCTCATTGCGAGATCTGGAAACCGATCTATCATACCATCTTCATCCGCGAGATATGATGCGAAAACATCGCGAGTCATAAATGGGAAGTATTTGACTATGAACCCGTAATATAGTGTTTCGAACTGATAATTATCAACTGAAGCGGCGCGCACTTTCTCTATGCGCGGTGCAATCCACTCAGCGAGATCGATGACTATCATGAAACTAGGGCGCGTTTGACCAAGCATAGTAATATGGTCGCGCGCATCGACATGTAACACATTGCGCGATTCATAGATAGCATCATCAATAGGAATGCCAAATATAGTATGTTCGGTATTGCTTGCTCTCTCGCGCGCGAGTGCGCCTGTGCTTGCGCCTGTGCTTGCGCTGTATAGTTCGCGCAAATCGACGTTATATCGAGCATCACCAGTAAGCGCATATGATATTACAATGGATAAAGGTGCGTCATGATCGTCTTTGTCGATTGCGCCAGAGACTCCTATAAGATGTTGTCGATAGATCGGTATGCCAGTCGATGCGAATATTTTTCGCTTGATGTCCATAAACGAATCTTCCGGGAATGCTTGCATATCATAAATAGGCTCGAATGATCCATCCTCGAAGGTGATAGGCTGTCCTATGCGACCATGCTTAGTCATACTTGTGCTCGCGCGCTCACCATGTTGCGCGTCATCTCCTTCATTTATAACCGCCTCTGCGTTCGCGAGTGCTGCTGTTATTTCATCTATTTCGCTATCGCCGCCCATCAACGCATCAGATTGACGCGACGTTACAGCTTTGCCAACATACTGTTTCATCGCGCGCCCCTTCTTTTTCTTTGATGCGCGTCGTTGTTGTTGGCTATCGCGCTCAACGGCGATAGGTGTGCTATCATATCTTTGCGCGAATGTCATCATGTATTTGGCAACATCGCGCGCGAGGTTCATTCCAAGAACGTGTGCAACACTTGATTCATCATCGCGCTCGCGACTTAACGCGAAGTAGTTGCGCATCTTTTGCGATTCGATGCTCCTACCTCCACTTGCTATGGATGTGCGCACGAATACGGGACATTGACCCAAAAAGCATAAAACTCGCGCGATAATCGTTTTATCATCTTGCGCGCGTGCCATATGTATGACTCGCAATGGTCTGCGCGATAGATAATTCTCAATTACATCATGATCGCGGATCGCGCCTGATCCTGCTCCTACGATATGCGCGAGAGTACACGTATTATCATCTATGTCTTCACACATGGTTAATTGCTGTTGCTTGCCTACCTGCCTATAGAGAGAAAGCTTAAGCTATTATTCTTCGATAAGTATATTATAAGCACGAAGATGGGGCGAGTGGGTCTAGTTGTGTCTGTGATTATAGTTATTGTCTTAATCCTGATTAGTGTTATTGTCATTGTTCTCTCGCTAACTCCTATTACTCAACCGATCATAGTACATGGGATGGTTATTAATATCTCGACAACATACAAAGACAAGGATCAAGCTATCGAGCTAATGTATGAATGTAACTCGCGCATGATTAAGCTCTTGGAACATTTGCGCGCGAAGTACTATATTGGCGCGACTGATGATGAATGCGGAGTCGCATGTAAGACGAGGCGACAAGCGAAAGAGTATGCAGATGCGCGCGCGACTATCGAGCATTTGTTGCGCGGGTTTAACTATGAAGCGATTCACGAAAACATACCGTCTAGTGTTGGTAATACAGCATACTCGCTAGACAAAGGGCGCACTATTATGTTATGTTTGCGCGATGTGCGCCCACCACATAACATCGTTGATATTAACACGCTTATGTTTGTAATCATACACGAAGCCGCGCATATTGCAAACTGGACTGAATGGGGACATGGACCACTTTACTGGTCGATATTCAAGTTTCTGCTACGTGAAGCCGCGCGAATAGGCGTTTATGACCCTATTGATTATGCGCGCACACCTGCAACATATTGTTCATTCCATCTTGATCACAACCCGTTATTTGACCGAACCATCCAAACAGCCTATCAAAATTGAAGATAGATTTATTACAAATAAGGGGAAGATATTGTGTGTGCAATTTGGTCTAGCATAATCATGGCATCAGTTACAATGGTTTCATTGACTAAGAGAGAACAAGATATGTCCATACCGGCGCGCGACTCCTTTTGCGAGGCTCGCGACATTACTAATGTCGCTAGTCTTATTGCGAAAGGGTCGCCCGTCCTTTTTCATACTTGCGACGTACATGATCATGATGCATGGCAGCGCCATACCATGGCTGCAGATATGACTATCTATGGTTGTCTCACAAGTGGAGAAAAGGCGCGCGTTCATCTGACAACAGATCAAGGGCGCTATTTTGATTATGATGTTAGTCGCGAGCCCGAATGTTCTGATTTGCGCTTAACTCAACAACAACTCATCGACGATCCAGAGGAAGTACAACACTTGCAAAACAAAGGTATCGAGAAAATGCGCGCGATCCTCAGTGTGCGCGAAATCAAGTACAAACGTATCGAGCCTGTTTGGTTGCGTCAATTTCAGTCCTTTTCGTTGCAAAAGCATCTTTACATGCGCATTATCTTCGATAGTTCATACACGCGCGATAATACGATTCGCAGCCTTATTCGCGATCCTGAATTTAGTCAGCGAGTTGATTGCCTTGGACATGATGGCGTTGGATTCTTGCCAAACACATCGTATTACAATGCTACCGCGCGCGAACAAAAGTTCGCGGCAGCTGGCTGGAATGTTATGCGCAACTATTCTCACAACATGATAACTAACGCGGTCGGTGATAAGTATCATGAGTTCTATGTGAGTGTTCGTGATTTCTCTGCATGGCGCGATAGTGACAGTACTAGTACTGGTCCTGGCACGAGCGACCGGGATACTTACTTGCGCGATCACACGCATCTCGTCGTTGAGAGTTGGGATATTGAAACACATAACAAAGTCAAAGATGGTCTTGTACCTAGTACTGGCTACGATTGTGATATCGTAACTATCAGTCTTGTTTACTCATGGATCTGGAACTCCGCGCCGATTGTATGTTATGTTCTATCATTGTATCCATCATCGCGCGATACTATGAAGATACCGCAAAATAGTCATTGTTTGCCACCTATCATTGATACTGCCGCAAAGAGAGTAGATGCACATTTTATCTATTGTCAGACAGAGCGCGAGCTTATTCGCATGCGCGCGCTAATCAGTGCGCGCATGATGCCAGATATTCGCGTTGCATTCAATGGTAGTAATTTTGATACACCCATTATGCGCGATAAGGTTAATGAGATCTTACATAGCGATGAGAGACAAGGGATCGAAGTCATACGTATGCTCGATATGTCTACGCATGGTGTTGATGATAAAGGCGTTAAATCAACATGGGACCGCATGTGCTTTACACATATGAACATGAAAATTAGTGCAGAAAACAAGCATGACTTAGCATGTATCGCGCTACTTCCTGGTGCTCTCGACATAGATGCGCAAGCAGTCCTACACAAGAGATTCGCGCGCGAGGAAGTGTTCTTTGCTGGATCTCTGAATCGTTACCTTCAACTATCTGGATTGCCGTCCAAAATCGATATTCCTTATAAGTTGATGGACCTCATATTCACTCGCGCGAAGATACTCGCGGATCCGCGCGTACCTCGCGTATGTCATTGTGCAATGCGCGCGGGTCCAAATGCGTGTCCATTGTGCAGGTGCGCGAGTTCAAGTGGAGTCGCTGTGAAATGGCATGTGCGCGAGCTTGATTATGCTCCAGCAGATGAGTCTGTTAGTATGTCGGAAAGGACTTATCGCGATGGCTTGGATGGCTCGCCAGCAGTATTACGAGACCCGCGCTTATCTAAGTGTTGCGCGTGTTGCGCGCGCGAACTCAATATGGCAGATATTGCGCTCGTTAATGAGTACTGCGCGATCGATAGTGTGCGCCCTATTCAGCTCTTATGCAAACTGGACATATTCCAAACAATGCTTGAATTGTCGAACATTACATACACGTCACTCTATGACTCAGTGTATCACGCCGATGGTATGCGCGTTGTTAACTTTCTCGCATCATTCGCGCATGACATGGAGATCGCAATACCTGAACATGTAAATTCGCGCGCACATTCATTCTATCAAGGTGCGCACGTTTTCAAGCCTATACTTGGACGATACACGCGCCCAGTCACTGCCCTCGATTTCTCATCGCTGTATCCCTCAATTATGATGGCTTACAACATTAGTCCAGAGACTCTCGTTACAAGCGCAGAATTCGCGCGCGATCTTGAGTCGCGCGGTTATGAACTACATCGTATTGACGCGTTCGAGTATGAGGAAGGCGAGAAGAAAGGCGCGCCAGGCAACACTGTGCGCAAACATTCTGGTGGATGGTCTGTTCGTCATGGTGGTGTTATTCGCCCTTGGACAAGAAGCATATCAAGCGCGGCAATACCCACGACTGTTCGTTATAGCGCGGATGATAGCGAGATTGTTGGACGTCCTGCGCTTGATTGCGAACATATGGGTCTCGTTGGACTCGCGCTTAATGTAGCACTTGACGGGCGCAAAAAAGTGCGTCGTATGATGGCAACTGAGATCGAGTCTGCGATTCTCGCGCAACTCAAATCAGTAGTTGGCGAACTTCCGCGCGACTTTGAACTAACTGTTGATACGGTTGAGCGTCAAATGGATACACTGTTCGCGCACAAGGACGCGAGCGCGAGCGCACTTGCTGATGTGCGCAGAAACGTCGCGGATCTGAAATTGCGCTATAACTGCATGAATGCGAAACAACTTGCGCTTAAGGTTCTAGCCAATACATTCTATGGTCAAATGGGTTCGCAGTTATCGCCATGTTACTCATTACTTGGCGCATATGGTGTCACAGAGGCAGGACGTTACAATATCAAGCGAGTCGCGGATCATTTGCGCAAAATGGGATACACTATTGTGTATGGTGATACTGATAGCGTATATACTTGCGCGCCTCTGACGATATATGCGCAAGTTGATGCAGAATGGAGCGCGCGCCGCGAGGAACTTGCGCGCGCAGGCATTGTCGATGTCGCGCACCCGACCTATGTCGAAGCTTTGCGCGAGTATTGGGGTAAGCAGATTGTTCTCGCGCGAGAAGACATGGAGCGTTTGCGCATACAAGTAAGCGCGTTCTTGCGCGAAGACAATGGTACTCGCTTTCTGAATATGGCTTATGAAGAAGTTGGTATGCCATCGTTGTTCTTCGGCAAAAAGAAGTATCTCTTACGCCCTCACGTGAAAGGTGTCACATTCGGCAAGAAACCTATGATTCGCGGACTTGATATGATCAAACAAGGAAAGTCGAATGTGTTGCGCGACATTGGGAATACTCTCATAGAACGCCTTCTTGATATTCGCGAAGAGATCGATATCTGCGGCACAGTCGAACGGGAATTGCGCGCGTTCTATACTGGCGAACATCAACTGAAGGACTTCATACAATACGTAACATATCGCGCAACAAAGAATGTTATGGTTTCGACATACGTCACGCGCATGACCGAGCGTTATGAAGCAGTATTGCGCGAGAAAGGACCAGCAGAAGCAGCCAAGTTCGATCCGCCGAAGTTGAATGACAAGTTTGCATATGTTGTCGTTACGCGCGATGCGGTTGTTGACGCATGTGGGCACTCCATTACATACAAAGTAGGCGACAAAATGGAACCTCCGTACATGGTTGAAAGTGGTCAAGCAACTCTTGACTTGGATTATTATGTCGAAGGTCCTATTTTGATGATGCTTGCGCGCCTTGCTAGTTGCGATGTGAAGTTCGATGGCGAAGGCATAGAACATCCAGACCCAGATGTAAAATACAAGAAATACGATGAGTGGCGAGTTTCGTGCGCGAAAAAGTACCTTCTAACTATATGCGCTGAACATAAGACAGGATCGCGCGTGAACAAGAATGTGCTTGGGCGCAAGATTCGCTCTACGATTGGCGCGATGCGTGATGTTATTGCCGACGCTGTCAAGGATGGTCATGGTATTTACATTAGTTCGCAAGTTATGAATGTTCTAATTAATAATGATATTGGTGATATTTGCGCATCACATTCTGCGGGTAACGGTGAAGAGGCTACTGCTAGAATGACTGAGTTGATATGCGAGATCGCAGTTACATCAAGCGCGACAACTGCAATTCAAGAAATAGCAAAGTATGTTGAGGCAATTGGTTTATGCAATACTCCGCAAGACCTCGCGAAAATGTACGCAAAATGCGCGTTTGGGAATAAGATTCGTAGTATTGACGCGATTCGCGCGAGTGTGCGTGAGCGCGTGACACAGATAGCACCATCCATTATAGTGTTCTGGCTCAAGCATCGAATTGGTAATCTCATATCATCAGTATCTCGAGAAGCAGCCGAAACTAGTACATTAACAAGAAAGCCCGTATTCGTTAAGAAAATCAAACAGAGCCTTTTCATAAACGATGAGGACGTACGGTTATTGCGCGATCTTGATGCAATCATGCTCAAATACAAAGATGTCGATATGATGGCGCGCAAAGAAGCAGCCGCGCGCGCAGAGTACGCGAAGGATTGTTCGGATTAATGAAACATAGGACAAAGTCCTATTTGTGTCATCATAATCCGTCATGAATATTTTTTCGGCTACGATGTTTCTGATTAACAATATAACATTTGCAACGCACAAGTATGGATAATTGGATTCTTCTTGCATTGGTGATTATCATTATTTATCTCATTGCGACACAAACAAACTGGCGCGCGAAGTTCGCCTCGCCCAAGGGTACAGACGAGACGACTGGTGAGAAAGTAGGTGATGGTACAAGTGTTGATGTTGATCAAACACAGTCGGAAACGCCTGATACACAAAGCGGCGATGTGCATGAAAGCATGACGAGGCGCATGATTATGGAAGGCATCGCAACAAGCGCGAGCGAAGATTGCGCTACTACTGGAGGCGAGAGCGTATCTGGCAATCTGGACTTTGCGGAATGGACAGCTGCGCACGCTATCGACCAGCGCGTTGTTCAATCAAATCGCGAGTTTGTTGCCGATCGTATGGGTAATAACCAATCGTGGACGGGCGCAACTTGGTCGCCAGATAGACACGAGTCGTATGATGCTGTACCGTGGCAGGGACTCGCGCGACCATGCCGCGTGCCAGTCATGTCGCCAGATCAGATCCCAGATATTGACATGACACTTAACCCAGCACAGCGCAGAGTTACATGGTCAAGCACGTAAAGCGCGCGCATGAACACTATGTGTCGCGTGAGTATGATCTATTTTTTTGCACTATTGCGCGCGCGATTACATTCACTGTCTGAGCATCAAAAAATATATGTATGATGCGCGCGAATGCGCGCGCATTATTAGAAGAATTTCATTTACGAGACCTGGACCTAGACCTGGACTTGGACTTGCGCGCTTTGCCTCCCGAGCGCGAGCGCGACTTCGAGCGCGACTTTGGTTTATGCGCTTTGCCTCCCGAGCGCGAGCGCGACTTCGAACGAGACTTCGAGCGAGACTTCGAGCGAGCGCGCGCGGATCCT
>JBAZIT010000008.1:0-21924 GCA_041651675.1 Candidatus Omnitrophota bacterium
TCAAAAAACCAGGCCCGCTTGGTTTTAAGGAGCTTGAGGATCCTGGCTTGAGTAAAAGCTTTATTGCCCTCAATGATAATATCCTTTATGCGCACCCTCTTTCCTTCGCTGACATTAAAATCAATCTTAACTTTATTCGTTTCCGGGCTGGTATCCAGCTTGTAATCAATGATGGCGGCGTTATAACCCATCTTTTCATACATCTTCTTAAGTATGCGCACATCTTCAGAGAGGGTCGGATAATCCAGGTATTGGCCCTCCCTGGATTTTAACTGCTCCTTGAGCTTTTCGTCCTTCATGGTTATCCGCACTATGCCGGAAAAGGTGATCTTTTCAATGATCGGCCGCTCGGTTACAGTGATAATGACCTTCAGGCCGTCTTTATAACTCTCGGAATCGATCTTGATATCGCTGAAAAAATTCAAAAGATAAAGCCTTTTTAAGTCATCGCTGATGACATTCTCCTGGTAAGGGCTGCCCACGCGGGTTTTCATCTTGGAGATAATAGTGTTGGTACTGATGGCTTTATTGCCCTTGACCTCAACGGCGGTAACTAATTTTTGCGGCTGTTCTTTGGCTGCTGCGGAAGAAGAACTGGCTGCCTGCGGCTTCTGGGTATCATCCGCAAACAAAATAAAAGGGGAAATTAATACGAAAAGAAAAAGCCCAAGTGTGAATAATATTTTACGCATTGGTATTATTATATAAGAAGTAAACCTTGAAAGCAAACAATTATTCTACCCTGGCAATGTTCTCAAAACGGGTATATTCCTTGATAAAAGCCAGCTTCAGGGAGCCTACCGGGCCGTTACGCTGTTTGGCGATAATCACTTCGGCAATTCCCTGGTTCTCGGAGCTCTGGGTATAATATTCTTCCCTCAATAAAAGCACCACTACGTCGGCATCCTGCTCAATGGCTCCGGATTCCCTTAAGTCGGAAAGCTGCGGCCGATGGTCGGTGCGCGATTCAACCGCGCGCGATAACTGGCTGATCGCTACTATCGGGATATGTAATTCCCTGGCCAGCGCTTTTAAAGAACGCGAAATTTCGGAAATTTCCTGCTGGCGGCTTTCGATGCCGCTTGTGCCGCGCATCAACTGCATATAGTCAAGGACGATGAGCTTAATATCCTGCTGGGACTTTAACCTGCGGGCCTTAGCCCGTAATTCCATTACCGAGATCCCCGGAGTATCGTCTATGAAGATCGGGGCTTCGGAGAGTTTTCCTGCCGCCGCAGTCAGGCGCGGCCAATCCGAGGTAGCCAGATAACCCGTGCGCACCTTTTGCGCGTCCACCCGCGCGTGCGAACAGAGCATTCTCTGGACAAGCTGCTCTTTAGACATTTCCAGGCTGAAGATCGCCGTAGGGACTTTTTCAACTATCCCGGCGTATTCAACCATCCCTAAGGCCAGAGAGCTCTTGCCCATGGAAGGCCTGCCGGCAACGATGATCAGGTCGGAATCCTGCAAGCCGGCGGTCTTCATATCAAAATCTATATAGCCGGTAGGTATACCGGTAA
The DNA here is from genome assembly GCA_041651675.1 of Candidatus Omnitrophota bacterium. Lineage (GTDB taxonomy): Bacteria > Omnitrophota > Gorgyraeia > Gygaellales > Profunditerraquicolaceae > UBA6233. Next base: position 1,521 of record JBAZIT010000008.1, read on the forward strand.
CATGCGCTTTCTTGCGGTAAAGGATATCTATGGTTTCAATGCTGTCTTTGACAATTTCCTTGAGCTGTATGTAAGAACCCTGATTTTTCCTTTCGCTTACTTCAAAAATGAATTTCTCGGCGCTGTCCACCACCTCGGTGATATTTCCGTCGCTCTCATAACAAAGCGAGACTATCTTGGTGGCGTTGTTGATCAGGGTCCTTAGGATGCTCTTTTCTTTGACTATTGAAACATAATGGCTGATATTGGCTGCGGTAGGCACGGAATTAGCCAGGGAAGTCAAAAAACTCACCCCGCCTACGGCATCCAGTACGCCTTCTTTTTTTAAAACATCGGTCAGGGTGATCAGGTCGACCGCTTTATTTACGGAGTAGAGCTCGGATATGGCCTGGAATATTTTCTGGTGGGAATCCTTATAGAAGAAATTCCTGTCCAGCGTCTCAACGGCAGTGGCGATAGCTTCTTCGTCCAGGAGCATAGAGCCTAAAACTGCCATTTCGGCTTCTAAATTTTGCGGCGGGACCTTTTCCAGGCTAGCTTCGTTAGGCATATTATTTCTTGACGATCCAGACCTTTAATTTCGCGGAGATTTCCGGGTGCAACTTTACGGGGACTTCATAGATCCCCAGTGATTTGATTGGCTCATCCAGAAGAATGCGGCCCTTATCTATTTCCAGGCCTTCTTCTTTGAGGGCATTAGCGATATCCAGGGCGGTTATGCTGCCGTATAAAGTTTTTTCATCCTGGGCTATAACCGGTATAGACAAAGACAAAGCATCCAAGCGCTCCTTTTGCGCCAGGGCTTCCTGTTTATTCTTTTCTGACTCCTGGAGGGACTTTTGCTTTTCCTGTTCTATTTTTTTAAGGTTGCCCGGGGTAACCGGAATAGCCAGGCCTTTAGGAAAAAGGAGGTTACGGGCAAAGCCGTCTTTGACTTTCACCACACTGCCGGCCTTACCGATCTTGGTTACATCTTTAGTCAATATGACTTCCATGGGGACCGCCTTTTTTAAGGTTTTTAGCGCGTATAAGGCAACAACGAAATGAACCTGGCCTTGGTAATGGCCTCGGCAATAATCCTCTGGTGCTTGGCGCAGTTACCGGACAGGCGGCTGGAAAGCATCTTGCCTCTCTCGGTAATGAAAGCCTCCAGCCTCTTAGTATCTTTGTAATCTACCGACTTTGCTTTATCCACACAGAGGCGGCAGAATCTTTTTCTGCCGATAGAATGCAAGCCCCGTTTTTTATCTCCGGGCTTACCTCTGGAAAATGTCTTGCTCCTTGAGCCGCTGCCTGTCTTAGCCTTAGTCTTAACTTTCATTCGCTTCTCCCTCGCTTTCGCCTAACCAGGTTGATTCTGTAGACGGTTCAGTTGATAATTCTTCCATTGCCGGTTCAGCGGCTGCCGGAGCGCTTTGGGCCTTGCCTGGCCCGCTGCCCATGAATTGCACCCGTTCTGCCCGGACTTCGATAACACTGCGCTTGGCGCCGGTATTATCCTCCCAGGAACGCGATTGCAGCCTGCCCTCGACAAAAAGGCTGCTGCCTTTATGCAGGTACTGGTTGCAGGTCTCGGCCTGTTTATTCCAGACTACCGCGGTAATAAAACAAACTTCCTCTTTTAATTCCTGGTTCTTGTCGCGGTAACGGCGGTTGACTGCCATACGCAGGTTGGCTACTGCCGCTCCCTGCGGGGTATAACGTAATTCCGGGTCTTTAGTTAAATTCCCCATCAATAATACTTTATTATAACTAGCCATAATCCCTCTCCTTGGAGCGCTTATTCCAGCTTGGTAATAAGTACCCTTAAAATATTCTCGTTCAAATTATAGGCGTGGCGTATCTCTTTTATAGCCAGCGGAGGCAGCGAAAAACTGGAAAGGTAATATACTCCTTCCAGGTGTTTTTTGATCGGGAAGAACAATTTTCTCTTTTCCGCCCAGAGGCCGCTTTGGGCTATCGTGCCCTGGTGCTTGGTTACGACATCATCAATTTGCTGAAAAAGGCTTTTTCTTTCTTCTTCCGATAATTCCGGCCTGACAATGAACATTGCTTCATACTTATTCATGCTTTGACTCCTTTTAGATTAGTCCTGCGATTAAAAATATTCATGCTTTTTTCCGCGCCATCAGCCACCCAGGACCGGCAACAATCCAGCGCCTGGCCTATTATTGCAGGCAGCTGGGCATTCTCTCTTTTATTAAAATGCGCCAGCACGTATTCGCTTGCGCCCAGTTCGCCTTTGGGCCTGCCTATGCCGATACGTATGCGGCAGAATTCGCTGCTCCCCAGAGAATCTATGATCGACTGGATACCCCGGTGCCCGGCAGAAGAGCCGCGCAGGCCAAGCTTGATCCTACCGAATTCCAAATCTAAATCATCGCAGAGCACCAAAAGGTCTTCCGGGCCTATTTTATATTTTTTAAGCAGGAGCTTGACTGCTCCTCCGGAAAGATTCATGAAAGTAAGCGGTAAAGCCAGGAGCGTATCCACACCCTCCAGCCTGGTTTTAGCGCTTAATGCCGGTTCGCCTCTTTCTTTTTTAAGAGCTGTTTTTTTAAGCTTAGCTAAAGACCTGACTACCTGAAAACCGATATTGTGCCTGGAATTCCGATAGAGTATGCCGGGATTGCCCAGCCCTACAATCAGCTTCACTTCTTCTCTTTAGCCTCTTTATTCTCTTCTTTGGATTCTTCTGCGCCTTCAGCCGTAACTTCTTTCTTTTCTTTGATCACTTCCGGCTCTTGAGCTGCTTCGCCTTCTACGGCTTCTGCCGGCGCTTCTTCCTTCATCGGAGCAGCCACGCTCAAGACAATAGCGCCAGGGTCATTCAGGACCTTTACACCCGGCGGCAGAACAATGTCTTTCACATGTATTGATTCGCCCATTTTAAGCTGGGTAACATCTATCTCGATCTCCTTGGGGATACTGGTAGGAAGGCACTCTACTTCAATCTCCCAGAGTATATGCTCTAATGAACCGCCTTCCTGCTTTACTCCGATAGGCTCGCCCTTAGCGGTCACCGGTATATTAACCTTAATGGCCTTGGTTAGGGATATCTGATTGAAATCCACGTGAAGGATCTCGCCGTGGACCGGATCATGCTGGATCTCTTTAATTAAGCAAGGCCGTGCTTTTTGTTTCTTATGGCTTCGGCTATCGGAAGCCGAACCATTGCCCTCTGACTTATCATCTTTAATATTTAAGTTGATCACCACACCTTCAATCCGGTGGTGATGCACCAGCTGGACCAGCTGGCGGTGAGAGAGCTTAAGCGCCAGGGCAGGCTTACCTTCGGCATAAACTACGGCCGGGATAAAACCCTTGTCCTTTAAAGCCTTAACTTTACCCCTGCCAACCTCTTCCCTTATTTCTGCATCCAAAAATAATTCTTCCATGTTATCCTATTTCCTTTCAAGTGAGAAGATGACGGAAAAATAGAACCGTCCATTTTTTTAGTCAAATAATGAACTTACTGACTCTTCGTTGTGGATCCTTTTGATTGCCTCGCCGAGGAGATTAGCCACGCTCAAGACCCTGATCCTCGGGTGATTTTTATTTTTATCCAGCGGGATGCTGTCAGTTATCACCAGCTCCTTTAAATTCACGCATTTATCCAAACGCTCTATTGCCGGGCCCGATAAAACGCCGTGGGCGATCGCCGCGTAGATATTTTTGGCGCCTTCTTTCCTGAGCGCTTCCACGCCTTCAAAGAGGGAACTGCCGGTAGCGATAAGGTCATCCACGATGATCGCATTCTTGCCGGCAACTTCGCCCAAAATATGCATAGCCTCGGTTTTCTCCGGAGATTCGCGGCGCTTATCAATGATCGCTAAGGGCACGCCCATCCTCTTGGCATAAGCCCGGGCCATTTTTATCCCGCCAACATCGGGAGAAACCACGACCAGGTCTTTGATTTTCTGGTCAAAATAATCTATGAAGACGCCTATGGAAAAAAGGTGGTCTACCGGTATATCAAAAAATCCCTGGATCTGGCCGGCGTGCAGGTCCATAGTCAAGACGCGGTTTGCTCCCGCGGTAGTCAACAGATTAGCTACTAATTTTGCCGTGATCGGAACGCGCGGCTGGTCTTTACGGTCCTGCCGGGCATAGCCGAAATAGGGGACAACCGCGGTGATGCGCTGGGCGCTTGACCTTCTCATCGCGTCCATCATGATCAACAGTTCCATCAGGTTTTCATTTGCCGGCGGACAAGTCGGCTGGACAACAAATACGTCTTTACCGCGGATATTCTCATTTATCTTTACGCGGATCTCGCCTTCGCTGAACCTGGTCACCAGCGCCTCCGATAATTTAACTTTCAGGTATTTGCAGATATCTTTGGCTAATTCGGGATGCGCGTTGCCGCTAAATATCGCTAGCTTATCCATATCTACCTCTTCTCCTTTAAGATTCTGGCCGGAACACCTACAGCTTTTCGGTTATCCGGGATATTTTTTATGACCACTGAACCGGCCCCGGTCAACGCTCCCCTGCCGACTGTAACCGGAGCAACCAGCACCGTATCCGAGCCAATAAGCGCGTTATCTTTTATGACTGTATTGTGTTTAGAGCGGCCGTCAAAATTCGCGGTGACCGTGCCTGCGCCGATATTGACCCCGGTGCCTAAAGCCGCATCTCCGATATAAGAGAAATGCTTGACCAGGGTTTTAGCGCCGATAGCAGTGCGGTTTGTTTCGATAAAATTACCCAATATTACATCATCCGAGACTTTCGTGCCTTCCCTCAGGTGGGCAAACGGGCCGACCGAACAACGTTTTCCAATTTTAACATCCCTTTCAATAACTGTAAAGGGATAAATCACCGTATCCTGCCCTATTTTGGTTCCGTAACTTATAAAGGTAGAATAAGTATCTACCACCGTAACCCCGCTGCGCATGATCTTCTCGTTGATCCGCTGCTGCATGATCAAATTGGACCTGGCTAATTCCATCCGCGAGTTTATGCCGATAGCTTCATGGATATCGCCGATCTTGATTCCATCAACCAGCTTGCCCTGTTGATAAAGTATTTTTATGGTATCGGTAAGGTAATATTCTTTTTTACGGTTATCCGGCCGGACTTTTTTCAAGGCCGGTTCCAGGCTGGAGCGGTTAAAACAAATAATACCAGTGTTGACCTCTTTGATCTCTTTTTCAAAATCATCCGCGTCTTTCTCTTCGACTATCGCGGAGATGCTGGAGTATTTATCGCGCAGGATCCTGCCGTAACCCTTGGGCTTATTCATCCGGGCAGTCAGCAAGGTTGCATCCAGCTTATTTTCGATGTGGTATTTCAGGAGTTTGTCGACACTCTCTTTTTTAAGTAACGGCGTATCCCCGTAAAGCACTAAAACCGTCCCCTTAAAACCTTTTAGTTTGAGCAGGCCTTCTTTAACTGCGTCGGCTGTGCCCAACATCCGTTTTTGCCTGGCCGCGGTAACATCCGGAGGAAGCTGTTTTTTAACTTCCTCGTACTGATGGCCTAAAACGATGACCGTCCTGCCGGGTTTTAAAGAACGCGTAAGGTCAAGCACATAAGCGAGCATGGGCCGGCCGCATATTTTATGCATGACCTTGGGGGTATTGGATTTCATCCGCTTGCCCTTACCCGCCGCCAAAATTATCACCGCAATATTTTTAGACATAGCTGTTAAACTGGGACGTATGGATTCGAACCATAATAGCGGGATCCAAATTCCCGAGTCCTACCATTGGACGACATCCCAAATCACAAGTTAGGCCTGCGTAATTCCCTTTGCTTTTTCCTGGCCGTAGGCCTCCAAGATCGTTTTCTGCAGATACTCCCTGAAACTTTGAGTTATGGGATGGGCAATATCCTTATGCTCCAGTTGGGCCGAAGAATTATCCTCACCTTCAGCCGGCCTGGAACTCTGGGGTAATGCCGAGGCGCATTGATTGCAATATTTACTGCGCATTTCGTTCTTAAAAGCGCATTTGGGGCAAGGCTGTTTTACCTTTCTGGAAGGCATGGCGATAAACAAGCCGTTTGTCCCTTCGATTATTTTTATATTCCTGACGACAAAAGCATTATCAAAAGTTACCGTGGCGTAAGCTTTAAGTTTTTTGTCCGGTGAATCCCTTAGGGCTACCTTGGTCTCCGTTATCTCCATCTTGACCCTCCCGTGGCTGGTCCTTTATTAAACTGTGCTTACCGCAAATATACGCCAGGGGCTTCCCTCCTTTTTAAGCCTCTTGGCCAAGGCTGCGGCTTCTCCTGCTGAAGGAACAATGGCAAAAACCGCTCCGCCGCTTCCGGACATCAGAATATTCTTCAGTCCCAGGCGCTTGAGCTTTTCTTTGATCCGCCTGACTTCAGGATATAGCTTTAAAGTAACGGGTTCTAAGCTATTAAATAAGAGACCGGGCTCAAAAAGGAATTTCTTTTTGGTCAATTTTGAGATTATTATTTTAACATTATGGGGCGGCTTTGTCAACCTACAAAAACTCCTGCCGGCAGGCAGGCCCGCCTGCCGGACGGGCAGGCAGGCATCAAATTTCCGGTAAATTAGAGGGGTAGAGACATGCACTCTCGGCACAACCAGCAGATGCCAGAGTTTGACCTTATTCAGTTCTTTTAGCGGGTGGATTTTTTCTCCGCGGCCCGTCCCTTGAGCAAAAGGCGCACTGTGAACGAAAAAGGGAACGTCGCTGCCCAGTTGGGCGCCAAGCCCAGCTAATCTTTTCCGGGTAAGCTTTAGTTTCCAGAGTTTATTTAAAGCCAGCAATACGCTGGCGGCGTTGCTTGAACCGCCGCCTAAACCTGCGCCTACAGGAATAAACTTAACGATCTGGATATCCAGGCCTCTTTTTATTTTGAATTTTTCCTGCAGGAGCCGGGCCGCTTTCCAGCAAAGATTAGAGTTATCCCGGGGGACTTTTTTGTCGGCGCAACGGATCCTGACCAGATCATCCCGGCGGGGTTTTAGGATTATTTTATCGCAGAGGCTTATTCTTTCAAAAATTGTACTTAGGTTATGGTAATTATCGGGGCGCTGGCTGATGATTTCGAGGATTAGGTTTACTTTCGCGTAGGATTGGATAACCAATTTACTTACATTTAGCAAAACAGGTTAAAGCGGCTTTCTCAATATCGGCGCTCGTAAGATTGTATTCTTTTAAAAGCTGGGCCGGTTCTCCGGATTGGCCGAACCTGTTCCTTACGCCTACCCGCATTACCCGGGTAGGATTATTCTCGGCCACTATTTCATCGATGCTGGAAGCCAGGCCTCCAATGATATTATGTTCTTCGCAGACGATTATCCCGCGGGTTTCCTGCGCGGCTTGGAGTATTATCTGCGTATCCAGCGGCCTTAAGCTGTGGATATTGATCAGGCGGGCCTTGACCCCCTGCTTAGCTAAGTTAGCCACGGCAACCAGGGCTTCGGCAACCATGATTCCGCAGGCAACTATCGTCACATCGCTGCCTTCGGCCAATACCTGGGCCTTGCCTAATTCGAATTTTCCCTTGTTCTCCAGGGTCGGCACCTTCGCCCGGCCTAAACGGATATAAAAGGGGCCCTTTACCCGGGCCACGCAATTTACTGCCTCCGTTGTCTGCGGGCCGTCGCAAGGGACAACAATATTCATATTCGGGATCACCCGCATAAGGGCGATATCTTCCAAAGCCTGATGGCTGGCGCCATCCGGGCCGACAGAGATACCGGCGTGCGTGGCAACGATCTTGACATTAAGATTGCTGTAACAAATGGAGTTACGTACCTGATCCCAGGCCCGGCCCGACGCGAATATCGCGAAAGTAGAGACAAAAACCGTCTTGCCGCAGGAAGCCAGGCCGGCTGCCGCAGCCATCATATTCTGTTCGGCGACTCCGAAATTAAAAAATCTTTCCGGGAATTCCCTGGCGAATAAACCGGTGCGCGTAGAGCTGGAGAGATCCGCGTCCAAGACAACGATATTCTCATCGGCTTTACCCAATTCCACTAAAGCCTTGCCGTAACAATCGCGCTGGTAAAGTTGTTCCGTCATTTCCTTAAGCTAACTCCTTCAATGCTTTTTCTGTTTCTTCTCTGGTGGGAGCACGGCCATGAAAATCCGCTGTGTTCTCCATGAAAGAAACGCCCTTGCCTTTTATTGTCCGGGCGATAATAACCACTGGTTTATCTTTAACTGACTTTGCTTCGTCGTAAGCATCAAGGATCTGCTGCATATTATGCCCGTCAATAACGATCGTATGCCAGCCAAAAGCCTTCCATTTATCGGCAATCGGGTCCAGGTTCATTACTTCCCGGGTTGCTCCGTCAATCTGAAATCCGTTATAATCCAGGATCGCGCAGATATTGCTGCAATGATAGTGGCTGGCGGCCATGGCTGCTTCCCAAATATTGCCTTCCTGGATTTCTCCGTCGCCGAGCAGGACATAAACGCGGTAATCTTTCTTATCTATTCTAGAGGCCAGGCTCATGCCTAAGGCAACCGATAAGCCCTGGCCCAGTGAGCCCGAAGAGACCTCCACGCCCGGTGTGCGCCGGTCAGGGTGCCCCTGGAGCATAGAACCAAGTTCGCGTAAGGTCATCAGTGTTTCTTTGGGGAAATAACCGGACTCTGCCAGAACCGCGTACCAAAGCGGGCAGCAATGGCCTTTGGACATATGGAACCTGTCCCGGTCAGGCCATTTGGGATTTTTAGGGTCGTGTTTTAATACTGAAAAAAATAAGGCGGTGATCAGGTCTGTCGCCGAGAGGCTTCCTCCGGGGTGGCCTGAACCAGCCTTGGCGATCATCTGCACGATGAGCCGCCTGATGAGTTTTGCTTTTGCCTCTAATTCCTTAATTTGATTTTGCGGTGCCGGCATTTTTATCTAAGTTTTCTATCTTCTTTTTGACGCTTTCCTGCTTTGGGTCAAGCTTTAAAGATTGCTGCCAATTCAATTTTGCTTTTTCAAATTCCTTTAATTTAAAATGCGCATCTCCCAAATGATCATAGATAACCGGGTCTTCCACCAAAGAGGCTGCCTTCCCTAAAAGCTCCCTGGCCTCCCTAAGCCTCCCCTTTTTAAAATAAAGCCAGCCCAGGCTGTCAATATAAGCGCCGTTATCCGGCTCAAGCCGCAGGGCCTTGCGGATCATTACCTCAGCCTGATGCAGGTTTTTCCCCTGCTCGACAAACTCATAGCCTAAGAAATTCAGGGCCTCGGCATAATCCGGGTTTAATTCCAGCGCTTTTTTCAATTCCTGTTCGGCCGGGCCCGGCTGTTTTAATTCCCGGTAAATACTAGCCAGGTAAAGATGCGGCTCCGGGTCCTTGGGAGAAAGAACGGAGATCAGGCTGTATACGCTTTGCGCTTCTTTTAATTTATTCTGCCTTAAATATAAAATGCCCAGGCTTTTATATATGCCTATATCCCGGGGTTTAAGCTTAGAGGCGTTCAGCAGCGCTTTTTCATATTCGCTTACCGCTAAATCAACCTTGTCCTGGGAGGTATACAGGATTGCCAATATTGCGTGCGGCTCTATTGACTCCGGCGCTAACTTTTCAACTTCTTTAAGCTCTTTAACTGCCGCGTCCAGATCGTTCTTCTTGATCAGGCTGACAGCCAGGTTAAGATGGATCGGCACTGCTCCGGCGTCATCCGCCAGAGCTTTTCTATATTCTTTGATGGCATTATCCGCGTCTCCTAAATCATCGCAGATAACCGCCATAATATAGTGGCTTAAAGAAGATACGACTTGCCTATCCGAGGCAAAAACAAAACTGCTTACGGCCAGGCTAACCAGCCCGGCCGCCAGGATAGATATGGTTTTTTTAAGCACTGCCTTTTAACCCCAGGCCCTCTTCTTCAGATGGCGCAAGCGCCGACGCATTTTTTTGCGTTTATGCGTCTTGATCTTCTGTCTTTTTCTTTTTTTACCGCAAGGCATACTGCTGGCTCCTTTTAATAAATCACCTTATTCAACGGGTACTCGATTATCCCTTGAGCCCCGGCATTCTTTAAAGCCGGGATCAATACCCGCACTACCCTTTCATCTATAATCGTCTCAATGGCAAACCAGCCATCGTCGGATAACCCGGAAATTGTAGGCTTCTTCAAAGCCGGAAGCTTAGCAAGGACCTTTTTTAAATTTTCCTTCCGAACGTTCATCTTCAGGCCGACTTTTTCTTCGGCGGTAATAGCGCCTTTTAATAAAAGGGCGATCTGCTCCATTTTCTCTTTTTTCCATCTATCCGCGTAAGATTTTTTATTGGCGATAAGCTGGGTCGTCGATTCGCAAAGCGTGGCGATCTCAATCAATTTATTAGCTTTCAGGCTTGAGCCGGTTTCGGTCAGCTCGACTATGGCATCAACCAGGCCAGCGCTTACCTTGACCTCAGTCGCTCCCCAGCTGAACTCTACTTCCACCTTAACTTTGTTCTTGCGGAAATAATCTTTGGTTACGTTAACCAGTTCGGTTGCCACGCGCTTGCCTTCCAGGTCTTTGACCTTTTTAATCCCCGAATCCAGCGGCACAGCCAAAACCCATCTTACCTTATTCAGGCTTTGCTTGGCATAAGCTAAGTCCATAACCCGGATGACAGCGGAACCGTTCTCCAGTATCCAGTCGTTACCGGTAATACCGCAATCCAGCGCCCCATCCTGGACATAGCGGGACATCTCCTGGGCCCGGAGTAATACCGGTTTAATTTCGGCATCATTTATCGACGGAAAATATGAGCGCTCATTAGGCAGGCTCACATTAAACCCGGCCTTACGCAGCATCTTGAAAGTAGATTCCTGAAGGCTGCCCTTGGGCAGGCCCAATTTTAATATCTTATTCTTTTCCATTGATTATCCTCTTTGCCTCAAGCTTGGCCTGGGAGCGGGAGTAAACTTTCTTGCTTGATTTCACCCGCGTGCGGGGATTTATCGCCCAGCTTCTTCTTATTTTCACCGGTTTTTCCAACACAGGTATTTATTATAACGGCTTAGCTTCTATTTGTAAAGAAAAATAAAGGGGACGGTTCTAATTTTCTACAACCGCGAGTCTATAGAATTAGAACCGTCCCCTGGTTTTCGACTGTATTTCCCTTTAGGCTAAAGCATCGGCCAAGACCAGAGCTTCTTTATATTCTCGGCTGGCTTCCTGCAGGCAGCACTGGGTCTCTTCCACTATGCCTATTTTTACCAGTAAGGCCATCAGGCGTTCTTTATTAGCCCCTAACTCTCCTTTTTGCGAGCAGGCAGCTAAGACTTCCTTGATCCTCTCACCGGAAGGAACGACCTGGTTATTTACCAGTTTTTCCATTCCCGAAAGCTCTTTATCAATGTCAAGAGCAGCTAACTCGGCCTTGCTTAAGACCGGAAGCTTCGGATTCAGGCCGGCGAAGTTCCCCATCGGTTGATATTTGATCGCCATAGCAGCCGGACGGAAATCAATACCACCCTTCTTGCTATTATCTGCAATCGCCGAACTGGCAGCAGATGACGGATATTTGTCAGCGACTGCAAGTAACCCCACTAACATCTCTATCCTCGCGGTGTCTCCCTCTCGCAGCTTAGCCAGCGCATCTTTTATGAAGGTAACATAACCCTGCTTGCTCTGATCATTCAGCACCAATGCCAGCCGTGAGAAAGCACCTACATCAGTAAGAATGTTGTATTTTTCGATCAGCGCGTTAAGTTTACTGTTAAGATCCACATCTGTTTCTTCGCTGACAGCAGACAGTAAGAATTGCGCTACTGCACGATCCCACATAGGCTCATTAGTAGAGTTTGCTATTTTGTTGGCATCCTCAATATATTGCTCCTTATTAAAGGCACCACCAAACACCAAACCTGTCCGCAGGTATATACCCATAAGGCCCCTCATGTTATGTTTTTCCATGGCTAAGCTGTTTAAGTAACTCATGGCCCGCTGATATACCCTGTATTCTTCACTGTCACGCGCTTTGTTCTTATAGGCAATAACCAAGCCAACCGCAGGAATAACACTGCCTACAGAAGGGCTCTTGTCAATATTCCGATAAAAAGCGCCTCTTAACTCTTGCGCGTAGGCCGAAACTTCTTCAGGGGTTACCTGGAAAGCATACTGCTTCGGCACCATCGCGCCTGCATCAGCCTGCTCGCTTTCGATCGGCGAACTGGCGGAATTATCTTTAGTATTGGCTAATGGAGCTAACTTCGCCAGGATAACCGAATCTTTCTGGCGGGCTCTTAAACGCAGGAGCTGAGTAATAAGTTCCTGCATCTTGAACGAGAAACTCATTTCATTATCGTAACCTACTAACAGCGTATACAAAGGCCCGGCGACCTGGTTGATATAATCCTCATAGAGTATTGAACCTGTGCGCTGCCCGAAGATCGTATTTTCATGCGTATAACGTCCGTTGACTTTATCCGCTTCAGTGAACAACTTTAACATCTCCGGATACTCAGCTGCTACTCTCGCGACATACTTACGAACCAAACCTTCCTGAATATTCTGCGGTAACAGCACAGAAAGATAGAAAAGCGAACCGCCCTTGAGGTCAGTTTCGCCGTTAGAGTAAGCGGTCGGGGTACGCATAGCGCCGTAAATCGCGTCAAGAAGCATGTGCTCTCTCACGCCTTTTGCAGCGCCGGTAGTCTTTTCGTTAAGATCCCCAAAAAGGCCTTTTTTCTTGTCACCGCTCGTATACATATGATACGTCGGGCCGGCTTTGGCGATCTTACTTAAACCGAACTTACCCGCGAATGCCGACAAAGCTAGAGTAATGTAGCTTTCGCCGTTGGTCGAGCAGGAAGTAGTAGAAACGAACTGCGCGCCTGATTCTTTGACGTGCGCGATCTTGTGCATATATTTACCCATAAAATTGACCGAACCGCCTAACGCGTCAGGCAAGATCAACTTTGAAGGTATCTGGGCTTTTACGTAAATAAACGATTCGCCGCCTGCCTTAGGCAAACGCGTTGCTTCTGTCTGCTGCAATATCTCTTTTAAACGGGTCAGCTCTACAGCTGCGTCTCCTTCTACGGCGCTTGTTTCATTCGCTAAATCATACTTACCCGTGAACTTGTACAAAGGAGGCCCGTCCAACTTGGGCTTGCCCTGCGCTGCCGCTTCCGTAAGGAACCTGTTGCCGATATTGACTCCGCCTGGAGTAGCGTCAACTATTAAAGGAAAGTAAATATCCTTGCCGTTTTCATCGCGTACGATCGCCGGACGGGGCAAATTCACTAACTGCTCTCCCATGCCCTTGGCCTTCATCTCGGCGTTTAAACCGGCTTCAAACTGGGTGATATCCAGGAAATACAGCGTACTGACTTTTTTCCCGTCCAGGATGATATCCACCGGATAAACGCTTTGCACGGGTATTGTATCCTGGAAATCCAGAATACCGGATAAGGCATAATCAGAGGCCTTAAACTGAATGCGGCCATTGGCTACCAGGTCGGTAACAGCGAGCCGGGAACCGTCAGCGGTATTTATCTTTAATTCTGAACTTTTTATGATCGGGTCGCTGAAAGACTCGGTAGCTACCCTTACGGCAGTCGCGAATTTATCAGCCGCTGTCTCTCCTTTTAGTTTAGTCGTCCTCAACAGATATTTACCTTCATAACCCGGTTCTTGAGCGTCAATGTCGCTGGCAAAACGCAGAGCGATAGCCACGCTTCCGATCTGTCCGGTTCCGTCAATAGCTTCAAACGGTTTTTCTGAAGGTAAAACCTGCTTAGGATTATCCAACGCTAAATGCCTGAAAGCCGCGACGAACGTGCTCTCTCTAAGCATTCCTGCCAACATCAGGATATCATAAGCAAAAGCCTTGTTCTCGTAATAAGCGAATACTTTACCTATATTATCTTTTTCCGCTTGATTGAGAACCACACCCTTGGCTGTGAGATGATCAATAACCTGCTTAGCCGTAGCTTTGCTTATTTCAAGCGCGTCGCTTGCGCGTATAGCTTTGTTCAAGCGCTGCGCGTTGCTTCCTATCTCATCCCTTAACCCGTCAAATTCCCGGGCATTTTTAAAGTTACTCTGAGCTATTTCGAGTAAATACCTGTAAGTGCGGGCGTAGAATCCGATAATATCATTCTGCAATGCCGCGTCTTTAACGGGGACTACCGCGTTCGTAGAAGGATCCAGCTGCGGATTAGCCACAATATACAGGAAGAACGACAACTGCTGCAAAGTGTTAATGCGGCTCTTGAAAGCCAGCAGGTTCTTTCCTATCCCGGGGATCTTAGAATCTTTATCTTTGAGAGAAACAAAGTCTCCCATCAACTCATCGATAGCTATCCCGTCGGGATTTACAAATGTCTGCGGATCTAAATTAGAAACGATCTCGCGCAGTAAGCCTGCATGAGCCAGGTCTCCTCTGGAGAATTCATCAAAGAATAACGGCGCGTACTGGGCAAAAGACTGTAACGCCACCTCTGAATCAACGATGATCGGAGCTTGTTTCGGCCAGCTAAGAGGCGCTCTTGTCTCTTCCAGTAAAGCTGCTACTGTCGGAGCCTGCGCCTTAAGGTCAGCGCTGATCTTTTCATTCAAAGCCTCCATTGCCGGGACGCTGCGCTTAGACCATACAGGGACGTAGAATAATAAATCTCCTTTTTCCGACTTAGTCCCTTTCAAAGCGGAAACATCCACCGAAGCCGCACCTAATTTCGACGGGTCTAATTTTGACGAACGGATCTTATCTTTGGTAACAGTATTCGTATTAACGTTTGAGTCCGTAAAAAATGGTTTAACGTATTCGACTATCGCGTCGGAAACTGCCGCAGAATCTTTAGCCGCCGCTAACTTCTCCTGAAGCGCTACCGGCAGATTTTCAGCCAATACAACTACCGGCATAAATACGCCGTCATAAATGAGGTTCGGCCGCACGTCTAACGGGCCGTCCGGGATCACGATATTCATTGTACCGGTCATTGACCTGAACGGGTCCAATAGGGCTTTGCGATTAGCTTCATCGCCGTTGATCGATGAATCTTCAGCCAGGGTAGTTATTGTATTCAATACGATACCCTGCGGGAACGCTTCTTTAACCGACGAATAAATGTCATGTAACCCCTGAGTGGGATCCATTTGAAGAACCGCCCTCACTGTCGGAAGGTTAGCAATGCCCTTAGCCAGCGAAGTCAGCAAAGATCCGCCGCCGGTGGATATCTCAAAGGTAGGATTAAGTTCAAAGCCGGGGACTTCTTTAACTACCATTTGCACCGCATTATACATATCGCCGCCTGCCGCTATTACCGCAACACCTTTCTTGGCAGCGTTATTAGCAGCAACTACCAATGCAATTGTGCCCTTCTTGGAACCGGAAGCTTTATCAAAAACTCCGGCGCCTCCGTTCAAAATCAATCCGTCGCCTTTTTGGAGGCTGTTTATATAATTCACATCCTGCTCGATCGCCTTATCTCCTATATCTATCTGCACGTCTTCGGTAGTAAGGGCGTTCAATGCCACTGGCCCTGCTTTACCGTCAACGATCAAATCTTCTGGCAAAAGTATCTCTACTCCGGATTTCTTCATCGCTTCCAGGCCTTTGTCTACTTTTTTCTGGTCGCTGGAGTTGGGGAGCAGCGATTTACCTGTCTCCATATTCTGGGCCTTAATATAAGCGTTAAGCTGGGCTCCCACTATCATGAGCTTGCCTTTAGACTTAGCGATCGCCTCGGACAATTTGCCGAAAGCGTCATATTTGTCGAATTTAGCTCCTCCGAACATAGCGCTTAAAGACCTGGTAATGCGCATCTGGAAATTAAGGACTGACTGTATGTCGTTAGCGAACTTGGGGCCTGCGGCGCGGTTTGCTTCAGGAAAAAGCCAGGCCATCTCCATGGACGCCTCTTCTCCGCGGTGCGCCTTGTCAAAAGCTTCGGACATATAAAACAACTTATCGGTGGTTTTTCCGGTAAGGCTGATAAGCCTTTCTTCAAAAGCTTTTCTGGCTTTGATTACGTCTGCTTTTTGTCTAAGCGAAGCTGTCTTATCGGCAGCGAGCTGCTCCTGTTCGTATAACCTTATATTCTCAAGCACAAACATTATTTTCTTGCCGCCTGCTTTAGCTTTATGCTCCTGGATCACCCTTCCCGCTTCGTCTAAATCAAGGGGGAGCATTACAACTTCAACGTTGCCTAACCCTTTCTTAGCCAGAATATCTTTGGCTTTTTCGGCGATGGGCACTAAGCTGAACTTATCAAACCGGACCTGAGGGTCTTTCTCTTCCTGGGGCCTTTCCGCGTGAGTGATGAGATAAATGTATTGAAGGTCTAACTTATTAAACGCCTCGTCAATCGCGTCAGTTGAATCGAAAATGCGCGCGAGCTTATTATCGTCTGCCAAGGCCTTACGGGTTACGTTCCAGTCCGTTACAAGAATGCCGGAATCAATGCCTTGAGTTTCCGCTGTATTTTTAAGGTCGCTTATCCTCCTTACCTCTATTGATACAGGGCTGCTTGCTGGATCGGACATACCCGGAGTAACCAAACCGGCCTTCATAAGGGCAGGCGCGATAGCGCTGCTGGCGGTTTTTGCGCCGTTAATGGTCAAGGCCGCAAAATCCATGCCGCCGGAGAAATATGTCCGGATCACCTGGCCGGTAGGAGTGCGCACTGTTTCCTTAATATTATATTCTCCCTGGGCAAATGATTTCTTGTAAGCATCAAAATAAGAGGTTTTGGACCAGGCAGCCGCAGAAACCAGGCCGGTAAGATCCCTTCTATCGATGCGTGAGGCGTATTTACCGTCTTGATCAGCGAACCTGGATTTAAACCAACGGGACATGATCAGAGAATAATAAACCTGCCTTAAGGCGGCGTAACGCTTGGAAAGATTAACTTCTTTGGTTAATTTAGGGATGATCAATTCGCGGATCAGCTGGGAAGAATATTCGTTTAAGGCTTTGGCCCGGTCATCTTTAAAACTGTAGACGCTGGAATCCTTCAGGAAATCCTGCTCCAGCATTACTTTTAAGGTCGCCTTATAGATGTAAGCGCTTTCTTTTGACTCGCGAACAATTATTTCATTAGGGACTATCCAGGGCCTGGTTAAAGTAGGGATGCTTACTTCCTGGTAGCCGTAAAGCTCTTCGGCTTTCTGGTAGAGCTTGCTCCAGTATTCCTTTCCTTCGGGAGTCTGCGGCGAGGTGAATTGGGCGGTATCTTTTTTTAGCTGCAGGTCTGCTTCCAGCATGATCTTGCCGACATCAGTCCTGGCCAAGTAATCGTCAATAATATTATCCTGAGAATCCGGGCGTAAGTTTACCCAAAACTTATCGTTGGGAAGATTAACTCCCACTAAGAAGTAATTTAATAATTCCTGGGTTGAAGCGCTGATCTGGCTGGCTTTAAGATTTTTGACATCGCCCTTATCCAGCATTACCTTAATATTGTCATTCTGGCTGTCAAAAGAGAAAAACCGGATATGCACCGGACGGAATCTTTCGGCAGTAAAGGCGCTGGACATTTTAGATAAATGCCCGGCAAAGTTAAGCTCGGTTGCTACGCTGGCGAAACCCAGCTGCTGAAAGGCTAAACACAGGGAGATGAGTAGGGAAGAAATCTTACGCCACATTTTTACATCCTCCTTTTTAATAGAATTAGTAAATACTTTAATAAATTCCTTTAATATCTATAAAAAAGAAAGCCGCACTGACCCTTATCAGTTCGGCTTAGTATACTTTGTTACGTGGCATATCCCCGGCCATTCTCCAATAGCCGGGAACTTATTCAACTTCTGCTAACTTTTAAAAATTTAACATATTAATCTTGCCTTGTCAAGTTTTTTTATTTAAGATTTCTCCAATTTATGGTTGTAATATTGCGGCTTTGGAATATAATACTCATAAAACTAAAAAGGAGCCGGCCATGCTTAAGGTTTTACGCCATAGGAAAACAGCCAAAAAAATCTGGATAGGATTAGCCTTGATCATTATACCTGCTTTTGCCCTCTGGGGCTTTGGCGGCTCATCCTGCAGCCGCGAAGAAAGCCGGCCGCTGGGCAAGATATTCGGGCATGCGGTATCCAATATAGAATTCCGGGATTCGGTAAGTGCTGTGACTACCACTGCGATCATGCAGTACGGAGATAAATTCCCGGAAATATCCAAAGAGCTGAACCTTGAGGCTCAAGCTTGGGAGCGGCTTATATTGCTGTATGAAGCTAAAAAACGCGGTATTAAGGCCAGCGATAAAGAAGTCATCCGGACGATCGAGAGTATGCCCTATTTCCAATATAAAGGCGTATTTGATAACCGGATCTATAACCAAACACTCCAGTATGTTTTCCGCCTTAAAGCGCGTGAATTTGAAGAGCAGATGCGCGCAAACCTTATTTTGAATAAGCTTTACAAGCAGGTTACCGATCCCTTGAAGCTTGACGATAAAGGAAAAGAAGAAAAATTCCGGGAATTCATCCTGGAATTAAATAAAAAAGCACAATAAATAAAGGGGACGGTTCTATTTTTCTTGTATCTAATGCTAAAAAAATAGAACCGTCCCCTTTATTTTAAAACTTAGCTTATCTTAATAGAGTTAACCGGGCAGGAATCAGCTATCTCCTGCAAATTACAACTTCCGCAATTCTGCGATTTGACATGGGCGATCCCGTCGCCTTGCACCTCAAAAACCTCCGGGCAGGATTGCTCGCACAAACCGCAACCCACGCATGTAGAAGCATCAACTGAAACTTTAGCCATGTCTTTTCTCCCTTTATCTTTCTAACAGGTTTTCAAACATCTCTTCGTGGTCAACTTCTTCCGCCAGGATATGCGTAACCAACTGGTAGGTAACATTATCTTTTCCCAGCGTCTTCTTGGCGATCTTATTATAAACTTCGATGGCGCCTGCCTCTGCCTCGGTGACAATACGGATGATCCGGTTAATGTCAGCGGTATTCTTCGGAGGCATAAGATACGGGTTATTCGCGTTCTTTTCCAGATCCATCGGATTAGCGGTAGGAACATCGCCCAGTTTCGTGATCAAATCGGCTACTTCTGTGGCATGCTCTAGTTCATCCTTAGCTATCTTCTCCAACATCTCCTTCATATCTTCGTAAGCCTTGCCGGAAACAACCTGCGCCATATACCAATATAGGTAATAAGCTAACCATTCGTCGCAATAGGCCTTGTTCAAATCCTTGACCAGGTCTTTTAAGCTTAACTCCACAATTGCCCTTGCCTGTTTTCCCATCTCCTACCTCCTTTTTTACCTTAAACCTGCTGAGTTTCGGATTTTAATCCGTATTTCCTGATATTATTATCCGCTATTTCCTGTATTTTTCTGATCTCTTCCGGCTTATTCAGCAGGTGCTTAAACCTTCCCTGCACCTTTAAATATTCTTCCACCGGCTTGGGAGTAATCTGCCGGCGGCCGCTTAAAACGCCGTTTTCATACTCTACCAAAGGATAGAGACCGGTTTCAACAGCCAGTTTAGCCACCTGCAGGGTCATATTTGTTTCATGCCTCCAGCCTAACGGACAGGGCGCATGCACCTGAATATATTTCGGACCCTTTATGGAAATAGCTTTTTTTACTTTTCTCTGCAGGTCCTGGCCAAAACCGCTGGAAGCTACCGCCACGTAAGGAATACCGTGGGCATTGGCAATCTCCGGCATAGGTTTTTTCGGGCGTAAATTACCGATAGAAACAGCTCCGGCAGGACTGGTCGTCGTATTAGTGTCAAAAGGCGTAAGCCCGCTTCTTTGCACCCCGGTGTTCATATAAGCTTCATTGTCATAACAAACATACAAAATATTATGCCCGCGCTCGAGCATCCCGGAAAGCGCCTGCAGCCCTATATCCGCGCTGCTCCCGTCTCCGCCCTGGGCAATAATGTTCACCTGGTCAGCCTTACCTAAATATTTGATCGCGGACTCTACTCCTGAAGCAACTGCTGCCGCATTCTCAAAAAGCGAATGAATAAAAGGGACTTCCCAGCAGGATTCCGGATATTTGGTTGAAAAAACCTCCAGGCATCCGGTATTATTGACGATAATCGTGTTTGGCCCGGCCGCATCCAGGACCAGCCGCGCTGCCATAGACTGGCCGCAGCCTGCGCAAGCAGTATGGCCCGGAGCAAATAATGTCTTACTCATACGACTCCTTAAGTAATTCTGGTTTTAAATCTATAAATTCCGCCTGCTTGTCCTTACCGTTCATCAGGCGAAAGATCTCTTTGATAGAGTCTTTGGTAATGTCGCGGCCGCCCAGGCCCACTACAAAACTGCTGATATTCTTGGGCTGCTTAGGCTTGCCGAAAAACACCGCCTTTACTTCCGCGGACAACGGGGCAAAAGACCCTAAAGATAACGCGCGGTCAATAACCGCTAATTTAGGAATATTTTTTAAAGCATCATAGATCGCATTAACCGGGAAAGGCCTTAAAGAGGTGACTTTAAGTAAGCCGACTTTCTTGCCCTTGGCCCTTAACTCATCAATAACTTCCTTAATCGTCCCGCAG
>JBAZIT010000009.1:0-19849 GCA_041651675.1 Candidatus Omnitrophota bacterium
CGGCTAAGCTGGCCTTAAGCGATGCCGGGATGCCGGCAGATCATCCCGGGCTTCCGGGAACCGGCGTAGTTATCGGCACGACGATGGGAGAATCCCAGGTCCTGGAAAAGTTGAATGACGCCTGGGTAAAAAAAGGAACCGAGGCAATAGACCCCGCATTAATCCCCCAGTATCCCTGCAATGTGCTTTCGCTGAATGTCGCTCAAGAGTTAAAACTAAACGGCCCGAATCTGGTTATACCCAATGCCTGCGCTGCCGGAAACTATGCTATCGGCTACGCGTATGACCTTATCCGTATGGGCAGGGCCCAAACAATGCTGGCCGGAGGCACAGATGCGTTTTCGCGGATCGCCTTTATCGGTTTTAACCGCTTGCTGGCGGTTGCGCCGGAAAAATGCCAGCCCTTTGACAAAAACAGGAAAGGGATGCTGGTAGCTGAAGGCTCGGCAATGGTCCTGATTGAAACCCTGGAGGCAGCGTTGCAAAGGGGCGCGCAAATTTACGCTGAAATTTTAGGTTACGGGGTAAGCTGCGACGCCCATCATATGACCGCGCCTTTTTCCGAAGGGATAAAAGAGGCTATCGAGAAAGCGCTTCAGCAGAGTAATACCCTGCCGGAAAAAATAGATTATTTCAGCGCCCACGGCACAGGGACACCCGCCAATGACCGGGAAGAGTGCCTGGCCATCAAAAAAGTATTCGGGGCTCATTATAAAAAATTACCGGTCAGCTCAATTAAGTCCATGCTCGGCCATACTATGGGGGCGGCTTCGGCGATCGAGGCAGTTGCCTGCGCCCTAAGCGTTAAGAACGATATTATTCCTCCTACGATAAATTATGAGACACCGGACCCGGAATGCGATATTGATTGTGTGCCGAATATTGCTCGCGCGGCGAGGGTGGATATTGCTTTAAACAGCGCTTCTGCTTTTGGCGGGAATAACGCCTGCCTGGTGCTTAAGAAGTTTCCTCCGCAGTAAGCCTTCCTTTCTTCGCTATTTCCTTGGGAATAGGCTCCATTTTTTTGGGTTCAATCAGCGGTTTAATAAGGCGTATAATAAAGTCCAGGACCGGGTTAAAGGCCCGGGCGTATATATCTAACGCTACGAGTTTGGCTCCCAGCCGTATCTTAGGGTGATAGTCGCTAAAACCTGGCTGGTAGGTTTTGAGCTTATGCTCTATGCACCACTCAATATTATGGCAGAAAGTCGTATAATAGAGGTGGTATTTGTGGGCTACTCCGTAATCAAATCCGATGAACTTATCGATAAACCTGCCGTCTTTGACCAGGCATAAATTGAAGGCTACGATTTTATCCCGGTCATAAGTAATGAAATATTTAGCTACCCCGGGCATATTTTTACAGATATCCAGAAAGAATTTTTTGGTCAGGGTCTCAAAATGCACGCCCGCATCGCCAACATTATTTAGGTATAGCTGGTAGACAGCGTTAATTATATCGGATATATCCAGGCGTTCTTCAGTCCTCAGCCGGGCGAGTTCTCCGGAGCGGCGTAATTTCTTTTTGAGGTCTTTGCGGGTGTTCCGGCTTAATCCCCGTATATACTCTTCCAGCGAATCTGCCCGAATATTAATAGTGGTAGTAGGCAGCGTCTCCATTTTGATGAATTTTTTTCTCTGGAGGTATTCGGCAAGTTTTAAGGAGCGGGCAGAGAGGTTATAGAAGGCCATCCCGGCGATTTTTTCAGTTTTGGAGAATTCCTGCAGTTTTTTGATTGCCTGGCCCAAGACTGTTTCCAGTTCTGCCTCAGGGGATAACCCCATTGAAAATCCTTCGGTAGTGGGTGAGCCGGCAAAAAGGATCTTTATTTTCAACCCGCGGCCAAGCCTGGCCGCTGCCGGCAGCAGCATGGCAAAGGAAAAGTCCATGACAAAGAAGGGGAGGATCAGGACAGTGCGGTTATTTTCTTTGCCGACCAGATAGCCGAAAGAGAATTCTTTAGTCCCGCCTTCTTCCAGCGTTTTCAGATAGCCGTAGCTTTCGATCAGGCTTGTACCGAAAAGACTGTCCCAGTCTTCTATGGGAATAGAGCTTATTTTTTTTACTATTGAAAAGTCCAATCCCGGGTTAAATTTATTCATAGGGTTGTAGTATAACAAAAAGGGGCACCCGGCACAATTAAAAATTTACCTTTTATGGTTTTGTGATATAATAACTGCCTTATGGATAATACGGATTACCGAAAATTTGATTTTTTTCTTAAAGGCAATAACGGGAAAGCGGTTTTGCTTATTCACGGCATTACCGGCACGCCCTCGGAGATGAATTATCTGGGAAAATCCCTGAATAAAGCCGGTTTTAGCGTGCTGTGCAATACCCTGCCCAAGCATTGCGCGACCCTGGGTGAGCTAAAAAGAGTTACCTGGCAGGAGATAGCCAGCGCCTGCGCTAAAGACCTGGAGGGCCTTAAAAAGGAGCATTCGGAAGTTTCTGCAGGCGGCCTGTCCATGGGCGCGCTGATGGCTGCCCATCTGGCTTATCAATACCCGTATTTAGTTTCCAGGATCATTGTTCTGGCTCCCACTATTTTTTACGACGGCTGGGCAGTGCCTAAGAGCAAAATATTCATGGATGTTCTATGGCATGTGCCTTTTATCCGGAACAGGTTTGATATCCGGGAAAGCTGGCCTTACGGCTTGAAAAATGAGCTTCTAAGGGCAGGCTTGGAGAGATTCTACCGTAACGCCAAAGCCGGAAGCGATGATGAGAGGGTAGCTGTTTTTGGCAGCCCGTTTTTTCCGATGAGCTGTCTCTACCAGCATCACCTTTTTACCAAAGTAGTGCTGAAGGAACTATCCGGTGTACGCGCGCCGGCCCTGGTTATCCATGCCCGGGAAGATGATATGACCAGTTTTAAGAACGCGCAATACGTGTATGACCATATCGGCTCTCCGGATAAATCTTTGATCATGCTTGATGACAGCTATCATATGGTCACTATCGATAAGCAGAAAAGTAAAGTTGCGGAAGAGGCAATTAAGTTTCTGAATAAACCCAATAATAATTAACTATGGAATATGACGCGATCATCATCGGAGCAGGCACTGCGGGGTTAGCTGCCGCGGTCAAATTATCCTGTTTGGGCAAGAAAGTCCTGGTATTGGAGAAACAGCCTGTCCCGGGGGGCCTGGCTACTACTTTTACCCGGAAAGGCTTTATCTTTGAGAGCTCCCTGCATTGCGTTGACGGCCTGCAGCAGGGCGGAGAGATCAGGGGTTTTCTGGATAAGTACGGCATTACCCAAAAAATAAATTTTATTGAACTCCGGAATTTTAGCCGGATCATCTATCCCGAACATGATTTTACCGTTGGATTCAACCGCGATGATTTCGTAGATTACCTTAGAAAGAGTTTCCCACAGGAAGCCGCGGGCATTGAAAGGCTCTTTGGCGCCATTGACCGGTTCTACCGGCACTTTGACCGGTATTATTATTCTAAAATACCTTACTTCCTGAAAATCCCGTTAACTCCGCTCTTGTGCCCTGAAATTATCCGGTTATCTTTTATCACCGCCGAACAATTTATCGGGAAGTTTATCCGGGACGCCAGGCTTAAGGGCATTGTTACGGATATCTGGAGTTTTATCGGAGTGCCTCCGGAAAGGCTCTCGGCGTTTTATTATCTTATTGTCTTGCGGGGTTATTATTATCTGCCGACATTCTATATCCAGGGCAGCTCAAGCAAGCTTTTTAAGGCGATGCTGGAAAAGGTAGAAGAGAACGGCTCAACGGTGAAGTTCAATACCGAAGTTGTCCGTATAATTACCGGGAATGGCCAGCGGGCGCAAGGGGTAGCTACCGCTAAAGGAGAAATATTCCAGGCTAAAGTTATCATAAGCAATGCCAATCCTATTGATACTTTTGAGAAACTGGTTGATAATCCCGGGATAAAGGAGATGTACCGTCAGAAGCTATCCGGCATGGAAAAATCGATTTCCGCTACCCAGTTGTATCTGGGCCTGTCCAGGCCGGCTAAGGGTTTAGGTATGGATAATTTTATGATTTCCATAAATACTAACTATGACCATGCGGAAGACCTTGCATCCTGCCTGGGAGGGGATTATGAACATTGTTCTTTTTCGCTGGTTGACCATGCTCAGGTAGAGCCTGCCCTGGTGCCTGCCGGAAAGGGCAGCCTGTTAATCATGACTATAGATTCTTACGCTAATTGGGATAAGCTTTCTCCGCAAGAATATAAGTTGAAGAAACAGGAAGTTGCCAGGAAATTGATCAAGCGGGCAGAAAAGTATCTGCCGGGATTAAACGAAACTATTGAGGTGATGGAGGTGGCTACCCCTAAGACTATGGAGCGCTACGGTTCTGCGCCCCAAGGCGCCATTTACGGATTTGCCCAGATTCCGGAACAATCAGTCTTCCGCAGGCTTCCCTTAGATACCGCAGTAAAGGGTTTGTTTTTAGCCGGCGCCTGGACTCAGCCCGGCGCAGGCATCCACGCCTGTTTTATCTCCGGAATGGATGTTGCCGGGTTAGCTCTGCGTTTTCTAAAATGAAGGTAACTACCGGTAAATTCAAGGGCAGGAATATCCGTATGCCTAAAGGCATACGGCCAACCCAGGGTAAGGCCAGGAAAGCAATCTTTGATATACTGGGCGGCATAGAAGGCCTCTCTTTTTTAGAGCTATTTTCCGGATCAGGCGCGGTAGGTATAGAAGCAGCTTCACGCGGCGCCGCAGAAGTGGTTTTTGTAGAGAATAACCCTAATGTTCTCAAGGTTTTATCTTCCAACACGGCTGGTATATTAGATACTCAATACCTTATACTGGCCCAGAGCGTGGAGAGCGCCTTGGCGCGTTTGAACCGGGAGAATAAGAAGTTTGATATTATCTTCCTGGATCCGCCATACTATCAGGATTTACCAAAAAAAACCTTGCAAACTCTTGAGGGTTATGATATATTAGCGCCCAATGGTTTGATAGTTGTGCAGCATTTTAAGAAAGAAAACCTCCCAGATTCCCTGGGAGTTTTAACTTTATTCCGGCAGTATAAATATTCGCAAACCCTGCTTTCTCTATACAGGAAGAAGGAGCCTTAATCTATGTGCCAGGCTGCAATATACCCCGGGACATTTGATCCGGTAACCTACGGCCATATTGACCTGATTAAAAGGGCGCAGGAGATTTTTTCCGAAGTGATCGTGGCAGTAGCCGCTAATCCGCAGAAAAAGCCGCTCTTTCCGGTTAAAGACAGAGTAGCTATGCTTAAAAAAGCTACTGCGGATTTTAAAGGCGTGGAGGTCGTTGATTTTGACGGCCTGGTAGTAGAGTATGCGCATAAGCGCAGGGCCAGGGTCCTGATCAGGGGCCTGAGGATGCTTTCGGATTTTGAATATGAATTCCAGATGGCCCTGACTAACCGCAAACTCTCAGCCGACGTAGAGACTATTTTTCTTATGCCGCATGAATCATATAGCTATCTATCTTCCAAGCTCCTGAAGGAGGCAGCTTCTTTAGGGGCGGATCTATCCAGCTTTGTCCCGGATTTCGTGGGAAAAGCGCTTAAGGAAAAGTTGCGCAATAAGCAGTGAAAATAGATACAAGACAGATACCTGCTCAAGGGTTGATTCTCACCGAAGAATTTAGCCCTGCGGAATTAGACTTAGATACTGAGATCATTAAATTCAGCGGCCCGATCAAGGCCAAGGCGGTTATTTCCAAGAGTTATGCTGCGATCGGCGTAAATTTAAGTTTGAACGCGCCGATGCTCGTAAATTGCAGCCGCTGCCTGCAGGAATTTAATGCCGATTTTAACCGGCAGATACAGTTGCACTACGCGGAAGATAAAGTCGAACCCATAATTGACCTGGACCCGGATATCCGGGAAGAGATAATTTTAAGTTATCCGATAAATCCTTTATGCAATGATGCTTGTAAAGGTTTATGCCCGAAATGCGGGTGTAATTTAAACGAAGGAGGTTGTCACTGTGGCTCTACCTAAAAGAAGGCATTCAAAAACTCGCGGACGCAAACGGCGCACGCATTGGAAGGTCAAGGCGGAGGCTTTAAGCCCTTGCCCGCAATGCAAACAGCCAAAGCTTGTCCATCGGGTTTGCCCTATCTGCGGTTATTATAAGGGCAAGCAGGTCATTGAGATCAAAATAAAAGAAAAAAAGAAAAGGAAATAACTTAAGCGATGAAAATAGTCGTTGATGCCATGGGCGGGGATCACGCGCCCGATGTGGTCATTCAGGGGACATTAGCTGCGGTTAAGGAATACGGCGCCGAGGTAATTCTGGTCGGGGACGAAGCGAAAATAAACCCCCTGCTTAAAAAAGCGAAGTATTCCGGGCCCAATATCAGCGTAGTGCACGCGCCTGAAACAATCGAGATGTGCGAATCTGCCGCGCTCAGCGTGCGCAGAAAGAGGAAATCCTCCATTGTTCTCGGGGTAAATTTAGTCAAAACCGGCCAGGCCGAAGCTTTTTTTAGCGCCGGGAACACCGGAGCAGTTGTCTGCGCCGCGACTTTAGGCTTAGGCCTTATCCCTGGAGTAGAGCGCCCGGGAATCGCTATCGTCACCCCTACCTTAAAAGACATATCTTTGATCATTGACGTCGGCGCCAACATTGACCCCAAGCCAACCCAGCTCCTGCAATACGCGATCATGGCTGATGTTTACGGCCGGACTATTCTGAATAAAACTAACCCTTCTATAGGGCTGTTGAATATAGGCGAGGAAGAGGCTAAGGGCCCCGGATTTATGCGCGAGACGCATGAATTGCTCCAGACGAGCAACCTTAACTTTATCGGTAATGTTGAAGGCAAGGATTTCTTATCCGGCAAGGCCGATATTATTGTCTGCGACGGTTTTGTAGGCAATGTGGCCCTGAAGGTCCTGGAAAGCGCAGCCGCGGCAATGCAGGTGTTCTTAAAGAGGCACTTATTAAGCAATCCTTTGGGTAAATTGGGATTGCTTTTTCTTTTACCGAGCTTAAAACGTTTTAAGAAAGAACTGGATTATGCCGAATACGGCGGCGCTCCTTTGCTGGGAGTTAACGGTGTAACCATAATCGGCCATGGCCGCTCTAATGTCAAGGCGATCAAGAATGCTATCCGGGTGGCCAAAGAAGAAGTAGAACGTAACTTTAATCAAAAAATAATCGAGGCGATCGGTAAGCGTAAGTCTTTGCTTGAACAGCATGCCCGCCTGCCGGACGGGCAGGCCCGCCCTTCGGGGGAGAGCCTGGTTAAGGAGTGATATGCGTAAAGTAGGTATAATTGGAGTAGGGGAGTATTTGCCGTCAAGGGTCTTGACCAACGCGGATTTAGAAAAGATGGTGGATACTTCCGATGAATGGATTACTACCCGCACCGGCATAAAAGAACGCCGGATTGCCGCTGGCGATGAAGCTACTTCGGACTTGGCGCTTAAGGCAGCTAAAGAGGCCCTGGCCGACGCGCGCTTGAATCCCGAAGAGCTGGAGCTGATCATTGTCGCGACTATTACTCCCGATATGCAGTTTCCTTCGGTTTCTTCTATAGTCCAAAACGGGCTGGCTGCCAGGGGCGCCGCTGCTTTTGATATATCTGCCGCCTGCGCGGGATTTGTCTATGCTTTATCTATGGCCCAGCAATTTATCAGCCTGGGTACTTATAAGAATGCCCTGGTTATCGGAGCGGAAAAACTTACTTCGGTTACGGACTGGCAGGACCGCAATACCTGTGTTTTATTCGGAGACGGCGCCGGCGCCTGCGTTTTAAAAGAAGTTAAAACCGGAGGAATAATTTCTACTTACCTTGGGTGCGACGGCTCCAAAAAAGAATTATTAAATCTTCCTGCCGGAGGCAGCCGCCTGCCGGCTTCCCATGCGACAATTGACGCCCGGCAGCATTTCCTGAAGATGCAGGGGAACGAACTATTTAAGATCGCGGTCAAGACCATGACCGATGCCGCGGAGAAAGTCCTCCAGCAGGCGGGTATGGATTTCTCCGACGTGGATATGATCATCCCGCACCAGGCGAATGCGCGCATCATTATGGCGGTCGGCAAAAGATTGGGCTTGAGCGAAGATAAAATTTTCCTGAATATCGAAAAATACGGGAATATGTCCAGCGCCTCTACGGCTACGGCTTTGGTGGAAGCAGCTAAGGAGGGTAGGATCAAGAAAGGCGACATCGTTCTTTTGGATTCTTTTGGCGCAGGCCTGGTTTGGGGAGCCTGTGTTATCGAATGGTAGCTTATCTTTTTAGCGGCCAGGGCAGCCAATATGTGGGAATGGGTAAAGACTTATATGGAAATTTCCCCGAATCCCGGGCTATATTTGATAAAGCGCAAGAATTACTGGATTTCGATCTTAAACAGATTTGTTTTGAAGGCCCTGAAGAACAACTCAAGGTTACCAGAATATCGCAACCAGCGATTGTAACTGTCAGCATTGCTGCGTTTGAGGCTTTTAAAGCTAAAAACAAAGCTATTCCCGGCTTTATGGCGGGTTTAAGCCTGGGCGAATACAGCGCCTTGATCGCCTCCGGCAGCCTTACCTTTGAAGACGGTATCCGGCTGATCAAGAAAAGAGGCGAGTTAATGGATGAAGCAGCCAGGAAAAACCCCGGGAAAATGGCTGCTGTTTTAGAGTTAGCGGCTGATAAGGTAAAAGAGATTTGCGCTTCCAGCGGCGCGGAGATCGCCAATTTAAATTCTCCCGGACAGATCGTTATTACAGGTAAGAGCCAGGCTATAGACAAAGCCGTTGATCTTTGCGTTGCGGCGGGAGCTAAAAGGGTAATTCCCCTGGAGGTAAGCGGCGCGTTCCATTCATCGCTCATGGCAGAAGCCGCTCAGGGCCTTAAGGAAGAGCTGGATAAGACCAATATCTTAGTTCCCTCTGTGCCGGTAGTCAGCAATTATACGGCTTTACCCCAGGATAAACCCGGACAGATCCGGGAGAATCTCATCCAGCAGGTGCGTTCTTCGGTAAGATGGGAAGATTCCATGCGTTTTATTCTTGGAAAAGGGATTACGCAGTTTTACGAATTCGGGCCGGGTAAGGTCCTAAAAGGGCTGATGCGTAAGATTGACCCGGCTGTTCAAGTCACTAATATAGAGAAAAGCGCGGATATTTCATAATCTACGGGACATTTTCCGTGGTAGGCTATTCGCGAAGGCTGGATAGGAAAGTGTCCCGGGGATAAGATAGTAAGTAGGGAGGATAAGAATGAAACTTAAGGATAAGGTAGCTTTGATTACAGGCGGCGCCCGGGGCATAGGCCAGGCTATTGCCATGACTTTTGCCGGGGAAGGCGCGGATATCGTGGTAGCTGACGTGAACCTGGAAGTAGCCCAAAAAACAGCTTCGGAGATAGAGGCCCTGGGTAGGAAGTCTCTGGCTTTGGAGATGGATGTTACGGATTACGCCCAAGTAGAGGCCGGGGTGAACAAAATTCTTGACAAATTCGCAAAGGTTGATATATTAGTTAACAACGCTGGAATCACCAAAGACAATCTGATCCTGAGAATGTCTCAAGGCGAGTGGGATGCGGTAATAAATGTGAACCTTAAAGGCACGTTTAACTGCATCAAGGCAGTATCCCGGCCGATGATAAAGCAGAGAAGCGGCAAGATCGTAAGTATTGCTTCGATCATCGGTTTAATGGGTAATGCCGGGCAGGCAAATTATGCCGCCTCTAAAGCAGGCATCATCGCTCTTACAAAAACTGTAGCTAAAGAATTGGCAAGCCGCAATGTTAATGCCAATGCAGTAGCCCCCGGATTCATCCAGACCGAGATGACCGCCAAGCTTCCTGAAGCTGTAAAAGCTAAGATGCTGGAAGCGATACCCTTGGCTAAATTAGGTACGCCCCAGGATGTGGCAAATCTCTGTTTATTCCTGGCCAGCGAAGAGGCAAATTATATAACCGGGCAGGTAATTACTGTTGACGGCGGCATGGTTATGGCATAAGTATTCTAACAAGGAGGAACAAAGAATGGCAGTTCAAGAGAAGGTTAAGTCAATAATTGCAGAACAATTAGGGGTAAAGCCCGAAGAAGTTACTCCCGAAGCATCTTTTGTCGATGATTTGGGCGCGGATTCTTTGGATACCGTAGAGTTAGTTATGGCCTTAGAAGAAGAATTCGGCATTGAAATACCCGATGAGGATGCTGAAAAGATAGCTACTGTCGGCGATGCTATGAAGTATATTGAAGAAAAAAGCGCTAACAAATAATATTTTATATAGATAATCTTGAGTAAGTTACCCCGCTATTTTTGTTTAGCGGGGTAAGTTTTATTTACCAATTATAAATATATGCGCGAAAACAGAGTAGTAATTACGGGTTTAGGAGTTATTTCTCCGGTAGGCAACGATGTCCCCGGCTTTTGGAGTTCTTTAAAGGCAGGCAAGAGCGGAGTAGGGCCGGTTACCAGCTTTGATGCCGCTGCTTTTGATTCGCGCATCGCCGGGGAGGTCAAAGGTTTTGACCCTAAAGCCTACGGTATAGAGTTTAAGGATATCAAGCGCACGGATAAATTCGTGCAATATGCCATTGCTTCAGCCAGGCAGGCTATAGATGCTTCAGGCTTGGACCTGGAAAAGGAAAATAAGGACAGGATCGGCGTATTGATCGGCTCCGGTATAGGCAGTTTATATACCATAGAGCAGGAGCACAAGATTTTTCTTAATAAGGGGCCTTCGCGTCTGTCTCCTTTTCTGATCCCTATGCTTATTGTTAATGAAGCCAGCGGTTATGTGGGCATTATTTTCGGCTTGAAAGGGCCTAATTCCTGCGTGGCTACTGCCTGCGCTTCGGGATCGCACGCTATCGGAGACGCTTTCAGGATCATCCAGCGGGGAGACGCGGATATAATGATCTCTGGCGGCACGGAAAGCTGCCTTGTAGCTACGGCAGTCGGCGGGTTCTGCGCCCTAAAGGCGCTTTCCAGAAAGAATGATACGCCGCAAAAAGCTTCCCGTCCTTTTGATAAAGAGCGCGACGGGTTCGTCATAGCTGAGGGGTGCGGTATGGCGGTATTGGAGAATTTAGAACACGCCAAAAAGCGCAACGCGGATATTATTGCCGAAGTCGTTGGTTTTGGGATGACCTGTGATGCCTACCATATAACCGCGCCGGATCCTGCGGGCGAAGGAGCCGGACGGGCAATGAAAGTGGCTCTTCACGACGCAAAAATCAATCCCGAAGATGTAGATTATATTAACGCGCACGGCACCTCGACCAAACTTAACGACAAGATTGAAACGCTTTCTATGAAAGCGGCCTTTGGAGCTCATGCTAAAAAAGTTATGGTCTCTTCCACTAAGTCTATGACCGGCCATGCCCTGGGAGCTGCCGGCGGAATAGAATTTGTGGTCTGCTGCCTGACAATAAGAGACGGCGTAGTACATCCTACGATCAACTACGAACATCCTGACCCCGAGTGTGACCTGGATTATGTCCCTAATGTTTCCCGCAAAGCAGATGTGGAGGTATGTATGTCCAATTCTTTAGGTTTTGGCGGGCATAACGCTTCTCTCATCGTAAAGAAATTCACAGGGTAAATAAAGGGGACGGTTCTATTTTTTCCGAACCTAACCCCAGAAAAATAGAACCGTCCCCTTTTTTAAAATGCCTTACACCATAGCTGAAAAAATACTTTTAGCCCATACTGACAAAAAAGATATCAAGCCTGGCGAATTCATTGAGGCTAAAGTCGATATC
The DNA here is from genome assembly GCA_041651675.1 of Candidatus Omnitrophota bacterium. GTDB lineage: Bacteria > Omnitrophota > Gorgyraeia > Gygaellales > Profunditerraquicolaceae > UBA6233. The sequence goes on from JBAZIT010000009.1 coordinate 11,692, forward strand.
GCCCTGGGTAATGATATCACCGCGCCTTTTGCTATTGAAGAATTCAAGAAGAGCGGGATTAAGAAGGTATTCAACCGGAATAAGATTGTCCTGGTTCCGGATCATTTTGCTCCGGCAAAAGATTTAAGGAGCGCTAACCAGTGCAAGATCCTGAGTAATTTTGCCGCAGAACAAAAGATAAAAAATTATTTTGAAGTCGGCTGTATGGGCATTGAGCATGCGCTCCTACCGGAACTGGGGCTGGTTTTACCGGGCGACCTGGTGATCGGAGCGGATTCGCACACCTGTACCTACGGCGCATTAGGCGCGTATTCAACAGGTGTAGGCTCAACGGACCTGGCCCGCGCATTTATTGACGGAAAATGCTGGCTCAAGGTCCCGGGTTCAGTGAAATTTGTTTTTAACGGAAAACTGAATAAATGGGTCAGCGGTAAAGACCTTATCCTTTATACTATCGGCCAGATCGGAGTGGACGGCGCTTTGTATAAAGCTATGGAGTTTTGTGGACCGGTCATCCGTAAATTAGGCATGGACGACCGGTTCTCGATGAGTAATATGGCAATCGAAGCCGGAGCAAGAGCCGGGCTGATCGAGCCGGACTCTACTACCAAAGAATATATCTCTAAATTTAAGCGCAAATCCAAATTCTATAAGTCCGACAGCGATGCCCAATACGATAAAATTTACGAATGGGATGTGACGGGCCTGGAGCCGCTGGTTGCCTGCCCGCATTTGCCGAGCAATGTTAAGCCCGCAAGCAGCCTAAAAGACGTTAAGCTTGACCAGGTAGTCATCGGTTCCTGCACTAACGGCAGGATTACGGATTTAAGGATAAGCGCCAAGCTTTTAAAAGGAAAAAAAGTCGCCCCCGGAGTAAAATTGCTTATTTTTCCGGCGACCCAAAAGATCTATCTGGAGGCGGTAAAAGAAGGCCTGGCAGAAATTTTTATTAAGGCCGGCGGAGTATTCTCTACGCCTACCTGCGGCCCCTGTTTAGGCGGGCATATGGGTATTTTAACCGAAGGCGAAGTTGCCTTGGCTACCACTAACCGGAATTTTATCGGCAGAATGGGCAGCCCCAAGAGCTTTGTTTATCTGTCTAACCCGGCAGTGGCGGCAGCTTCGGCGGTTACCGGCAGGATCACGCACCCTGAGGAGCTCTAAAATGATTATCCAAGGCAAGGTTCACAAATTCGGCAACGATATAAATACCGACGATATTATCTCGGCTAAATACCTGATTTCAACCGACCCTAAGGAATTGGGATCGCATTGTATGGAAGCTATAGCCCCGGATTTTACGAAAAAGGTCCAGCCGGGGGATATAATCGTAGCCGGGAATAATTTCGGCTGCGGTTCAAGCCGCGAGCATGCACCGGTAGCGATCAAGGGTTGCGGGATTTCGGCGGTCATTGCCAAAAGCTTTGCGGCAATATTTTTCCGGAACGCCATAAATATAGGCTTGCCTTTCCTGGAGTCGCCGGACGCCGAGAAGATAAACGCAGGGGACCTGGTTGAAATAGACCTGGCCGGTGGTATAATAAAAAACCTGACGCAGAATGTTACTTATAAAACTCAAGCCTTCCCCGGATTCCTGCAGGAGTTGGTGGAAAAGGGCGGCCTGATGAACTATATAAAAGAAAAGGAAAACAAAAATGTATAAGATCGCGGTTATCGGCGGAGACGGCACAGGCCCGGAAGTAGTGCGTGAAGGGTTAAAGGTGCTTGAGGCGGCCAGCAAGAAATTTAAGTTCCAATACGAGACTAAAGATTTTGATTTCAGCGGTAAGAGGTATTTAACTACCGGAAAGCTGGTGGACGATAAAGATGTCGGGGAATTAAAGCAATATTCCGCGATCTATCTTGGCGCCGTAGGCGACCCGGATGTAAAACCGGGCATAATCGAGACCGGGGTTTTACTTAAATTAAGGTTTGCTTTAGACCAGTATATAAATTTAAGGCCGGTTAAACTTTATAATTCTGATTTTTGCCCGTTAAAAGATAAAAAACCGGAAGATATAGATTTTGTGGTTGTCCGCGAAAATTCCGAAGGTATCTATAAAGGAATGGGCGAGTTTAAAGATAAAGGGACCAAAGATGAGGTCGCGCTGCAGATCTCTTATAATACGCGTAAAGGCGTAGAGCGTTGTATCCGCTACGCCTTTGAATATACCCGTAAGCGCAATAAAAGAAAAAAACTTACCCTTTGCGGTAAGACCAATGTCCTGACTTATGCCTGGAACCTCTGGGAGCGGGTTTTTTACGAGGTGGCTAAAGAGTATCCTGATGTTACCACGGATTACGCGCATGTGGACGCGACAACCATGTGGTTTGTGAAGAATCCCGAATGGTTTGATGTTATTGTTACCGATAATATTTTCGGGGATATCATTACCGACCTGGGCGCGATGATCCAGGGTGGAATGGGCATTGCCGCCGGAGGCAATATTAATCCCGCGGGAGTTTCAATGTTCGAGCCGATCGGCGGAAGCGCTCCCAAATATACGGGCAAGAATGTAATCAATCCTTTGGCGGCGATCTGCGCCGCAGGCATGATGCTGGATAATTTAGGGCAAGCTCAGGCAGCGCAGGCAATTGAAAATTCAGTGATCAAGGTTGCTACTCAAAAATTGAAAACTCTGGCCGCCGGTAAGATGGGTTATTCGACTACCGAGGTCGGGGACCTGGTCGTGGAGAATATCAAAAAATGAAAAAATATAATGTAGCGGTAGTTGGCGCGGGTGTAGTGGGGATCGAGATGCTCCGGGTTTTAAAACAGCGTAATTTTCCTGTCGGAGAATTGCGGGTCTTTGCGCGTTCAGCCAGGGATATAGATATAGACAGGGAGAGATATGCGGTCAAGCCGATCACCTCGGAAGGTTTTGACGGGATAGACATCGCTTTATTTGCCGGGACCGAAGGGGAGAAAGGCGCGGCGGTGACTTTTGCTGCGGAAGCGGTAAGAAGAGGCGCGGTAGTCATTGATAACGGCGCGGATTTCCGGATGGACCCGAAAGTGCCGTTAGTTGTCCCCGAAGTAAACGCCGCTGACGTTAGGAAGCACCACGGAATTATCGCTAACCCTAATTGCTCTACTATCCAGATGGTCGTAGCCCTGAACCCGATCCATAAAAAAGCCGGGGTAAAAAGGATTATCGTTACTACTTTACAGGCTTCCAGCGGCGCAGGAAAAGGCGCGGTTGAGCAGTTGAAAGAGGAAAATGCTTTAATAGCGGAAGGCGGCTTTAGCAATGTGCGCGTAAGCGCCGTAAATAAATCTATGCCCCAGCAGCTGGCCTATAATGTTTTTCCGCACATCGGTTCTTTTGTTGAAAGCGGTTACACTAACGAGGAATGGAAGTTAGTTAAAGAGACTCATAAAATTATGCACGCGCCAAAGATCAAGATCTCGGCGACCACTGTGCGGGTACCGGTCAGGACCGGACATTCAGAATCAATTTATATTGAGACTAACCGGACTATTTCAGTTGAGCAGGTTCAAGCTATCCTCTCCAAAGCCCCAGGCGTGATCTTAATGGATGAGCCCAAAAATAATCTTTATCCTATGCCTAAGGATGTGGAGGGCAGGGATGAAACTTTTGTCGGCCGCATCCGTAAGGACGCTTTTGTGAAAAACGGCTTATGGCTGTGGGTGGTCGCGGATAATCTGCGTAAAGGCGCAGCTACCAATGCTGTTCAAATCGCCGAATGCGTAATATCAGGCTCGAAATAGAATATGACGGCTCAGCTTATTCGGGCTGGCAGGTGCAGCCTAAAGGCCGCGGCAAGACAATCCAGGCAGTAATCGAGAAGACCCTCCGCAAAATCCTCCAGGAAAAAATAAAATTAACCGCTTCAGGCAGGACTGATGCCGGCGTGCATGCCCGGGCGCAGGTAGCTAATTTTTTTACCCGCTCCGCGATGAAGCTTGGCCGTCTAAAGATAGCGGCCAACGGGCTCCTTCCCGAGGATATTAAGGTTACCAGGTTAAGCGAAGAAGGCAAAAGTTTCCACAGCCGCTTTGGGGCAAAATCCAAAGTTTACCGCTATACCATATTGAACCGCGATTATTCCTCGCCTCTTTTAAGGAGTACAGTTTATTTCTATCCGCATCCTCTGGATATAGAACTTATGCGTAAGGAGGCTTTGAGTTTATTGGGCAGGCATGACTTTGGCGCCTTTTGCGCGTCCAGGGGAAAAGAAAAAAATCCGGTTAAAACGATCAAGAAGCTGTCAGTCATCAAGAAAAAAAATTTCGTTTATATTGATATCGAAGCGGACGGATTCTTGTATAATATGGTCAGGAATATTGTGGGGACATTGGTTGAGATAGGCAGGGGGCGCCTGAAAGCCGGCTCATTGAAGAAAATACTGCTTTCCCGCAAGCGCACGCTTGCCGGCCCGACTATCCCGGCAAAAGGACTGTGCCTTTTAGAGGTGAAATATTAACTATGATTAATACGCGCGCAAAACAGTTTTCCTGGAATTTCTTTTCCGGGTTGTTGATCAGCAGCTTATTAGTGCTGCAGCTTGCCCGCTGGCTCATCCTGCCGCAGTTTATGGATATTTATTACCATCTTCTTACTGCGCAGGGTTTTATCCAGGCCGGGGGATACAGCGGATGGGATTTCTGGCAGTACGCGCCTGCCGGCAGGCCGCATATTTACCCGCCGTTTTTCCATCTGGCGTTAGCCGGTTTTATCCAGGCTGGGGCCAGCCCGGTTATCCTGGCTAAGCTCTGCGAATCGCTTCTTCCGGTTGCCCTGCTAATAACTTTATGGAAATTTATTAAAGATAATTACGGCCAGGAATTAGCTTTTTTTGTCGTTCTGCTTTTCTTTTCATCTTCCTCTTTTCACCTGGCTTTATTAAACCATATCCCCGCGACTATTTCTTTAATATTCGGGACCTTATCCTTAAGCCAGTTATTCAAAAAAAAGCTGCTGCGCGCGGCAATATTATTGAGCCTGGTTTTTTACACGCATATCGGCATGTCTTTCTTTTTCAGCCTGACTTTCCTGGCCTACGGTTTATTGAACAAAGAAGTCAGGAAGAGGGCTATCGGGGTTTTAGCAGCCGCGCTTATTCTCGGACTGCCCATTATTATCAAGGAATTAAGCCTGGTGCAGTTCATGCGTACTTTCGGGTTCAACCTGCATGAGAAATATTTGTGCCAGGTTAAAATAGCCGAATCTATTTTAGGGCTGGTCGGATTATTCCAGGCGTTAAAGAGGGGTAAGGAGTACCGCCTGTTCGCGGCGATGTTCTTTGCCAGCCTGGTATTCCTGCTTTATCCCTACCGTTTCTTGTCCGGTGAAGGGTATTTACCGGTAATGCTGCTTTGCGCGTTTTGTTTGCTGAATTTGTACCGCCGGTTGAATAAGCGTTATCTGGCCGTAGTGATCGCGGCATTTATCCTGTTTGTTACGCCCACATTTTCAATGTATAAAGAAGTCCAGGAAACCAGGATAGATTATCAGGTGAGGGTTGGGGATTCGGCTTTCCTGAATTTATTACTCGCTAAAAGTAAAGTGTTCTGGTTTCCCGCAGAGTATATCTCCGCGGCTAAGATAGTGCAGGCTAATTCCGGGGCCGAAGATATAACTTATTGCACCCTTGATTTTTTAGGGCTGACCATTTCCAGTATAGCTGCCCGGCCAAGCGCTAATGCTCTTTTACCCGAGATAAAAACGGTGAAAGGTTTCAATCCTTTTATAGATTCGAAAATAATCATCTTTACCCGTATTGATAATGAGAAGATGGTGGATCTGGCGGTAAAGAAGCTTAACCTGGTTAAGGCAGGAGAGAATAAGTTTTTTATGATCTATAAAAATATTGCCTGCCGGGCCAAGGCCGGGGTCATCAAAGCCACTGTGCCGTTTTGGCTGGTTAGTTTGGCTGCCATATTGCTCCTGCTCATTTTTTGGCAGTCAGCCAGGATCGAGAAGCTTATAGATAAATTCATAAAAAATATTTGACTTAAAGCGTAAATATGGTATACTTAAAAATCTATGAAAAAGACCTATGTAGCTAAAAAAGAGGATATTAAGAGGCAGTGGTACCTGGTAGACGCCAAGGACAAAATCTTGGGCAGGCTGGCCGCCAAGGTAGCATCTATTTTAAGAGGTAAGCACAAGGCGATTTTTACCCCGCACTTGGATACCGGGGATGCCGTGGTTATAATTAATGCCGCCAGGATCAGGCTTACCGGCAGAAAAACCAAACAGAAAGTCTACCGCAGGTATTCCGGATATCCGGGCGGTTTAAGGGAAGTGTCTTTTGAGAAGATGTTCGCGGATAAGCCGGCAACCGTAATTAAGCTGGCAGTCAGGCGTATGCTTCCCGCGGGCGCGTTAGGCCACGTTATGTTAAAGAAATTAAAGATTTATGCTGATGACAAGCATGAGCAGTCAGCGCAAAAGCCGCAAATTCTGGAGGTTTAAATAATTAAATGAGCGATACAACTAAATATACAGCTGTAGGCAGGCGTAAAGAATCAGTGGCCAGGGTAATACTTATTCCCGGTAACGGCGGTTTTACCGTCAACAGCCGGCCTTATGAAAAATATTTTTTAAGAGAAACTGACAGGATTATCGTGAAACAACCTTTAGATGCGACGAATAATATGAATAAATACGATGTGATTGCTAATATCAACGGAGGCGGACTCACCGGCCAGGCAGGAGCTTTAAGGCTGGGCATTTCGCGCGCCCTGATCTCTATGGATCCGGCTTTGAAGGACCTGTTGCGCAAGCAGGGTTATTTGACCCGCGACCCGCGCGCAAAGGAACGCAAGAAGTACGGACAGAAAGGCGCACGCAAACGCTTCCAGTGGACTAAGAGGTAAAATAGATTACATAGTTTTGGATTAGAAACCCCGCTGGAATCAGCGGGGTTTTTTATTTATGACCTAATCCCGCTGGCAAATTTGTCCGCTCAGGTTCGATTTTCCGCCTGCGGCGGCCGGCAATGTTCTTTCGGTTTTTCGGCGGCTGCTGAACTCGCTCCTCGGCCTCTACCTCGGAGCTCGGACAGCATCGCCGTCCCGATATTGCCAAGCTTTGCTTGGCATCGGGATTCCCGAAAATCCTCAAGCTCCATTGCCTAAAATCGAATTCGCGTCCAAACTTGCCAGCGGTATTGATAATATATAATTTCCTTTAGCGGCTGGATTGGCTTGTTCCGGAGCAGGACGTACGCAGGTCGAGCGGGCAGGGATGCCCGGCTATACACGCGGTAGGCAGAGCGAGGCCGAGTAGCCGAGCGCGATTTTCCTCGCAGGGGAAAATCGGGCGTTCCTGCGAGGAACAAGACAAGCCAGACGCTAATGATATGTAATATTTTTCCGACGAGAATTATCTTGACTACGACGGTATTTTATTCTAATATTAAAAATATATTTAGAGGAGACAGCATTATGGTAAGAGCCGGAATAGTCGGAGTATCGGGTTATACAGGAGAAGAGCTGATCCGTATTTTGGTTAACCATCCCAAAGTAAAGATCTCCGGTCTTTTTTCCAGCAGTTTTTATGGCAAATCCATCGCGGAAATATTTCCGGAATTTTCCGGCAAGCTGGATTTAATTTGCTTAAAGCCTGACGTAAAAAATATCGTCGCTAAATGCGATATTGTATTCCTGGCCTTGCCGCATACTGCTTCTATGGACTTGGTGCCCCAGCTGGTTAAGGCGGGTAAAAGGGTGATTGACCTGAGCGCCGATTACAGGCTCAAGGATTTTAAGGCCTATGAGAAATTTTACCAGTATGAACATAAAGATAAGGCAAATCTAAAGAGCGCTGTTTACGGATTGCCTGAGCTGCACCGGGCCCAGATAAAAAAAGCCAGGATCGTGGCTAATCCCGGATGCTATCCGACGGCAGCCATACTGGGTTTAGCTCCCTTAGCCGCAATAGGCGCGGCAGATTTTAGCTCGGTGATCATCGATGCTAAGTCCGGAGTAAGCGGCGCAGGAAGAAAGAAAACCGAAGAATTTTTTACCTCGCCGGACAAGGAGGATTTCAAGGCTTATAAGGTTGGGGTGCACCAGCATACCCCGGAGATCAGCCAGGCGTTATCAATCTTGGCAGGCAGGAAAGTTAAAGTTACCTTTGTGCCGCACCTCTTGCCGGTAAAAATAGGGATATTGGAAACGATATAT
>JBAZIT010000010.1:0-19674 GCA_041651675.1 Candidatus Omnitrophota bacterium
ATCGTATTGCTTCGGGGTAGGACATACATTAATGCCTGAAGTGCCGTATGCCGGTAGTCACCATGGCGATCTTGTATTTATCGCAGGCCTTGATTATTTCCTGGTCGGCGATTGAGCCGCCGGGCTGAATGATCGCCCGGGCTCCGGCCTTATGCGCCCAGAGAATAGCGTCGGGCTTGGGGAAAAATGCGTCGGAGGCCAGGCAGCAGTTGCTGCTGGTTTTCCCGGATTTCTTTTTGGCGATCATCACCGAATCTACCCGGGACATCTGGCCTGCGCCTATCCCTACGGTCCTTGTTCCCTTAGTCAGGATGATCGCGTTGGATTTTACGTGTTTGGCTACCTTCCAGCCAAAGATCAGGCTTTCCATCTCCGGCTTAGTCGGTTTCTTCTTAGTCACTACTTTAAGGTTATTCAGGTCCAGCGTAGCCAGGTCCTTATCCTGCAGCAATAATCCTCCGCTGACCCGCTTAAGATCCGGTTCATTAACAGGGTTAAGATCGCAAAATTCCAGGAGGCGTAAATTCTTTTTATCTTTGAATAACGCCAATGCCTGCGCCTCAAAACCCGGAGCGATAATACATTCCAGGAACCCGCTCTTAGCCACTACTTTAGCGGTTTTCAGGTCAAGCTTGCGGTTCAAGGCCACTATCCCGCCGAATGCAGAGAGCTTATCGCATTTCCAGGCGGCTAAAAACGCTTTGTCCAGGGTTTTATCTTCCGCCACTCCGCAGGGGTTATTGTGTTTAACAATGACCGCGGCGGAATTAGCGAACTCGCGCACCAGTTCAAAGGCCGAATTCAGATCCAGGATATTATTGAATGAAAGCTCTTTGCCCTGGAGCTGCTTAAGATTGATCAGCCCGGCGCTCTTGCCTTTTTCCCGGTAAAAAGCCGCTTTCTGATGCGGATTTTCTCCGTATCGTAATTCCTGGATCTTCTCAAAAGACAAGGTCAGCGTATTAGGAAAGGCCACAGCCGGGAGAGCAGAACCGCTGTTCCATTTATTCAAATATTCAAATATCGCTGCATCATATTTAGAGGTCCGGTTAAACACTTCAATGCCTAAGTCGCGCAGTAAGCTGTCCGGCAAAGCGCCTCTATTCTTCCTTAATTCTTCGATCACCTGGGAGTAGCGCCCGGGATTACAAACAACCGCCACTGAACGGTGATTTTTGGCGGCTGAGCGCAGCATTGACGGACCGCCGATATCAATATTTTCAATTACCTCTTCAATGGAAACCCCGGGCTTTTGGGTGGTCTTTTCAAACGGGTAAAGATTGACCACCACCATATCGATCAGGCCGATAGAGTGCTCCTCTAATGTTTTCATATGCTCGGGATTATCCCTTAAGGCCAGGAGGCCGCCGTGGATCTTGGGATGCAGGGTTTTTACGCGGCCGTCGAGCATCTCGGGAAAACCGGTATATTCCGAAACTTCCTTAACTGGGATATTATTTTCACGGAATAATTTTGCCGTGCCGCCTGTAGAGAGGATCTCTACTCCGTATTTATGCAGTTCCTTGGCCAAATCCAGTATCCCTGTCTTATCCGACACGCTTATTAATGCCCGCCTGATCTTAATCATGATGCTTTCTCCTTATTTATTAAACCTGAAATTTGCCAGATCGCAATCCTGCATAATATAATCTTTGGGCTCAAGCCGCATCTTGCCTGCCTGCTTGGCCTTGTTCTCTCCGCCGCACTCCATAAAATCCTTGAAGGCGATAATCTCCGCCCGGATAAATCCCTGCTGGATATCCGAATGTATTGCCCCGGATGCCTCCCAGGCATTGGCGCCCTTCCTGATGAGCCAGGCCCGGGTCTCTTTTTCACCGGTGGTAAAAAAACTGCTAAAGCCGCCTTCTTTCAAGGCTCTCAGTAAAAGAGCATTTTTGTCTTCCAGGTCTTTTGCCTCGGCAACTACCACCGGCTTGGCGGTAAGCAGCCCATATTTGATCAACTCCTTCTTCTCCTCTTCGGCTAAGCCGGCATTAAAAATAAACTGCTCTTTTTCTAATATTCCCTTCAGTTTATTAAATAAATTTTTTTCCGCCTCGGCAGTTGCCCGGGAAAGCCGCGTTTCCACAAACTCCAAGTCTTGAAGTATGAGGTCGGCTGCCGAATCTTTAGCTGTAAGCAGCACATCCGCGTCAATCGCCCCCTCTTCTCCGGTAACTTCAACCTGGATATAAGTCTTTTTCTTGGCCCGGGTAATGCTATCCACTTCATCCAGACGAGAGTCCTTAACATTATGCTTACCGGGGTTTATCTCCGGCAAGCTCAGCACGCTTATCTTCATATAATTTTTACTGTTCTTCCTGTTTTTTGGAGGCTTGATATTGAGTAATAATCGGAGCGGCAACTTTATGCGGCACTTCTTCGTAATGCGAAAAACGCATAGTATACATTCCGCGGCCGGCGGTTATCGAACGCAGGTCATTGGCATATTTAAACATCTCGGCTAATGGCACCTGGACTTTAACCACCTGTTGTTTTCCTTTCACGTCCATACCCATGACCCTGCCGCGGCGGGAATTTATATCCCCGGAAATCGCGCCCAGGCATTCCTCCGGAATAATAATATCTACATCCATGATCGGCTCCAATAATACCGGGCCGGCTTCCATTATTGCCTTGCGTAAAGCCATGGCTCCGGCAATTTGAAAGGCCATATCCGAAGAATCAACTTCGTGGTATGAGCCGTCAACTAAAGTCACCCGGATATCTTCGATCGGATACCCGGCTACCGCGCCTTCCAGGGATGCCTGACGCACGCCCTTTTCAACCGAGGGAATAAAATTCCGCGGGATAGCCCCACCGAAAATCTTATCCACGAACTCCAGGCCTTTGCCCCTTTCCAGGGGCTGCACTTCTATCCAGCAATCGCCGTATTGGCCGCGGCCGCCGGACTGGCGCTTGAATTTACCCTGGACCTTGGCCTGCCTGCTGATGGTCTCTTTATAAGAAACTTTGGGCGTGCCTAACTCTACGGCCACGTTAAATCTTTTTTTCATCCGGCTGACCATCACCGATAAATGCAGGTCGCCTAAGCCGGAGATAATTAACTCTTTGGTCTGCGGGTCATGCCTGACCCCGAAGGTATGGTCCTCGGCCGCAAGCTTATGCAGGGCGTCGGAAATCTTTTCTTCGTCTTCACGGGATTTAGGCTTGACCGAGGCGGAGATCGCGGCTTCCGGAAAAACGATCGGCTCGAATAAAAACTGCTCTTTATCTCCCGAGAGCGAATCGGAGACTGCTGTTTCTTTCAGCTTAGCTAAAGCAATAATATCCCCGCAGGCAGCCAGATCGATCTGGCGCTGCTCCTTGCCCTCTAAAAAATAAATAGGGCCGATCCTTTCTTTTGTTTTTTTGTTAACGTTATAAAATCCGGTGTTCGCCGCCAGCTTTCCGGAAAAAATACGCAACAGTGTCAACTGGCCCACGAAAGGGTCGGAGATATTCTTAAAGACAAAAGCGCTCAATGGCGCCTCTTCTTTTAAGGCCAACTCTTTTGGCTCCTGCGGCTTCTGCGGATTAAAGGCGTTTACCGGGACCCTGTCCAGCGGGCTGGGAAGATACAGCAGGATATCATCCAAAAATTCCTTAATCCCTTTATCGGTATACGCTGAGCCGACAACTACGGGAAAAAGCTTGCGCTTGAGCACTGCCTGGCTTAAGCCGCTTCTGATCTCATCCGGAGAGAGCCTTAAGGCCGCCAGATATTTCTCCAGCAAGCTGTCGTCGCTTTCAGCAATGGCTTCCATGAGCAGCGGGTCTTCCAGGGATTCAACAATGATACAATTTTTAGAAAGGTTAGACTTTAAATCCGCCAGGATCTTGTTTACCTCGGCGCCCTCTTTGTCCATTTTATTAATGAATACCATGCAGGGCAGGAGCGCTTCTTCGGCGATCTTCCAGGCCCGCTCAGTGCCTACCTGTACTCCGCTGGTTCCATCTACTACGATAACCGCGCTGTCTACCGCGCGGACACCGGAGATGACCTCGCCAAAGAAATCCGCATAGCCGGGCGTATCAATGATCTGGATACGGTTGCCTTGATAATCACAAAAGAGCAGGCTTAAATTTATAGAATTCTTCTTTTCTATTTCATCAAAGCTGTAATCGCTTACGGTCGTGCCGTCTTCAATTTTGCCTTTACGGGTGGTGGCTTTAGTGAAGTAAAGCAGGCTCTCGGCGAGGGTGGTTTTGCCTGACTGGGCATGCCCTAAAAGGATAAAGTTACGCTTGTTCTTAGCATCCATAGCAATAATCCTTAAGCTAAGAAGGCAGAGGTATACAGAACCTTATTCCAGGTAGGTATAGATCTTACCTTTGTAGTTGCGCAGTACGTACTTACCTTTTGCCTGTGAAAGAATATAATTCGGGCCTACGGGGATCTTGCCGCCGCCGCCCGGGCCGTCAATAACATAGGTGGGGACAGCGTATCCAGAGGTATGCCCGCGTAATTTCTCCATAATGTTAATACCGGTAGCCACAGGCGTGCGGAAATGCTGCGTGCCTCTTACCGGGTCACACTGGTAAATATAATAGGGCCTGACCCTTATCTGCAGCAATTCCTGGACCAGCTTCTTCATGATATACGGCCGGTCATTGATTCCTTTAAGGAGCACGCTCTGGCTGCCTAAAGGAATACCTGCCTCAGCCAGCATATCGCAGGCAATCTTGCAGCGCTTGGTTATCTCTTTGGGGTGATTAAAATGTATACTTACCCAGAGCGGCGAATATTTCTTGAGCGTATTCACCAATTTTTCGGTGATCCGCTGCGGAAGAGTTACGGGCGCGCGCGTGCCGAGCCTCAAGAACTCCACGTGCGATATCGCGCGGATCTTTTGCAATAAATTATCTAACTCTTCATCTTCCAGGATCAGGGGATCGCCCCCGGAGATAAGCACATCCCTGATCTTACGGTCGGATTTTATATACTCTATAGCCGCGTCAAACCTGTTCGCAGAGTTAGCATCTTTTGCTTCATGGTCGCCGACCAGGCGCCGGCGCGTACAATGCCGGCAATACATCGCGCAATGATCCGTAGCTAATAATAAAACCCTGTCCGGATAACGGTGCACAAGATGAGGAGCAGGGGAATCCCTGTCTTCAGCGCAAGGATCGGTCATTTCGTGCGGAGCAATTACTGACTCCTGGATCACCGGGACAGCCTGACGGCGAATAGGGCAGTTGGCGTCTTCCGGGTCAAGCAATGCCCCCCAATAAGGGGTTATCGCCATAGCTAATCTCCCTTTGGCCTTATCAATTCCTTTTTCTTCATCGGGGGTCAAATTTATGATCTGCGACAGTGCGTCTTTATTGCAAATCCTGTTTTTTATCTGCCAATGCCAGTCTTCCCAGTCCAGGGGATTCACATCTTTATAAATAGCTATTTGCTGGTAATCACGCTGCCTTTTGGAGGTCCGCACGACGGGAGAGCTTTCCTGCTGCGTTTTTTGGTTTTCAACCGCCTGAAGGTTCGTCAATTTAATCCTTTCCTTTCTGAGGCACTCAGGATTATCGCCTCAATAAGATCTTCATACTGCATACCGTCGGCATAAGCCATGATCGGAAAATTCGATTCCTTGGGGTCCAGCCCCGGCAAAGGGTTTATCTCCAGAACATAAGGCGTATTGAATTTGTCCAGGCGGATATCGGTGCGCGAAATATCCAGGCATCCTACTGCCCGGTGCGTCTTGAGGGCGACTTCTTTAACGCGCTCCTCGGTTTCCTTGTCCAAGCGGGCCGGGCAGTGAAAAACCGGCACCAACCCCTGATCCTTGTCCCCCTGGTACTCCTTCATCTTCCAGGAATAAAAATATTCTCCGCTGTTCTTACATCCGGAAAAATCTATCTCTAAGATCGGCAGGACCTTGGTCTTGCCGTTTTCCAATATCCCGACGGTAAGCTCCTTGCCGTCAATGAATTCCTCAACCAGAACCTCCTGATGATAAGTATCCCGGATCTCCTTGACCATTTTAAAAAGGTCCTGCGGATTGTCCACTACATTTTTTTTGCTGATACCCTTGGCCGAACCTTCGCAGTTCGGTTTTACGATCAAGGGGAATTTTAATTCCGGGTTTAATTCTTCCGTTCCTTTAAGAAAAACCTGGAAATCCGGAGTGGGGATATTTTCCGCCTTTAATATTTTTTTAGTCAGGGCCTTATTTAAAGCTAACGCCAGCGAGAAGGTATCCGAGCCCGTATAGGGAATATTCAAATAATCCAGTATTGCCGGCACCTCGGATTCGCGGAACCTGCCGCTTTGGCCTTCGGCGATATTGAAAACCATATCCACGGTATTTTCCCTGAAATACGAAAAAAGCCTGGGGTATTCCACGTCTATCGCCTCGACACGATGCCCTTTTTTTCGGATTGCTGCGACAATCGCGTTGATCGTCTCCGCAGAATCGCACTCCGAGAAATAATCCGCAGGCTTGGAGTCGTCTTTTTTCTTTAAATTATAGGTCAGGGCGATATTCATTTAATTTAAGTTGTGCCGTTTGATGGCGCTATTCAAAATCTTACCGATCATCTGCTCATAGGTAATGCCGGTATTCTCGGCTACCAGCTTAAAGACATCTTCCGTGGAGAGCGAAGGCAAGGGATTGATCTCTAAAACATAAGGCCTGCCCTGATTATCCACGCGGAAATCCACCCGGCCAAAATCACGGCACTCTACCGCCTTGTAAGTTTTTAAGGCCAGCTCGTCAATTTTCTTTTTTAGCTCCTGGGGAATTTTGGCGGGACAGATATATTCCAGCCGGTCGGAAGTGATCCGGGCAAAGGTATAAAATTTATCATTCAGTTTGAGCTTGCCGTCGATCTTGATCTGGACGATCGGCAGGACCTCCACCGGGTCATTGCCGACCAGGGCCACGGTAAATTCCTGTCCGGAGATGAACTCTTCAACTAAAGCCGGCTGCTTGTAGGCGTTGACGATATAATCAACCTGCTTGAGCAGTTCTTCCCTGTTGGCGACGCGCGAATTCTCGCTCAGGCCCTTGGAAGAACCTTCAAAGCGCGGCTTGACGATCAACGGAAATTTATGATGGTTGGTGTTGGCTAATTCGGCGGTAGAGCTGATCTCAAAAAACTTCGGGGTGGGGATCTTTTCGGCAATAAAGATTTTTTTAGCCATTACCTTGTCCAGGGTCAACCCTAAAGTAAGCGCATCTGCCCCGACAAAAGGGATCCCGGCCATCTCCAGCAATATGGGGACCTGGGATTCGCGGTTTCTTCCGGTAAGGCCTTCGGAAATATTAAAGACGATATCTACTTTTAAAGAAGCGAGTTTTTCCAGCAGGTTCTCGGCGTTGCCGATCCTTTCTACTTTAAAATCGTTGGCCGCAATAGCCTCGGCGATAACGTCAATGGTCGAAGGATGGTCGAATTCGGCGTTGGCATCCTCCGGATCCCCGGCTTTGAACTGATAATCTGTCTTTAAATCGTAAGTTAACCCGACTGTTTTCATTTTATTATAAAAAAGGGCTCTTGTTCTGTTAAAGAGCCCTCTATGCTATCCCCGGTTTTTCCAATTTAGTCCTTCCCGCCTCCAAAAAATTATCCTAAATATTGTGGTTATGTTAATTTTTTATCACAATATATTGTTTTTGTCAAGAAATTTTTGATTTTTGGCAGGAATCCGGTTGCGGGTTTTCCCGACGAGAAAATGCTTATTTACAGAATTCCACATTCCCCCAGGTGATCAAATTATTTTTTAAAATGATCACTACGCCTAAAACGCCCTTCACCGAACGGGCAAAATCCAGCGCTCTCTGCAAATCATCTTTAGAATTAATGCGGTTGGCTGTTGCGGTAGCTACGGCATCGGCGAGGGAGCAGCTCCTGGAGATGATCACGACGCTGTCAGCGCAGCCAAAATTTAACGAGTGCCCCAGCGTCCCCGAGGAAGTGCATATGCCTAACGGCGTATCCTTGGGTTTTATCTCCAGCTGTAATTTACTCCAAAGTTTAGAACGGCCGACATACACCCCTACTTTGCGCCGCGAACGCGTCTTTAAAAATATATCGCCGCCATTTTCAACAATGACATCTTTATATCCGGCTTTGAGCAAGTCCTTTCCCAAGAATTCGGAAATTGCTCCGGCCACCGTACTCATCGGCCCGACATTCGCCTTTTTTGACTGTCCGGCCATGTCTTTTACGATCAGGCTGGCATTTATCTCAACCGGCATAGGTTTGAGTGCGGTAAGGAAGCGATGGTCCCGGTTAATGTAGTTCTCGATATCCCAGCGGTACGCGCGGATCCTCTCTTCGGCCAAGCCTGGTTTTAACGGTTTATTAGTAAAGATCAACAGGTCCGTTTCCTTAGCCACGATATGCGTAGGATAAAGTTCTTTGGCCCTTGTCCAATCGCGGTAAAAACGTTTCATATATCTGGATGATTTCATTTTAACAGATCCTCGGCAGCGGTTCGGAAGTTAACATATCCAACACGCGCTCAGTACCAAAAATAGTACGCAGGATAAGCCGGCCTCTTGGCTGTTTAACCACCGTACCGATAATTTCAGCATTATGCCCCAACGGGTGTTTACGCAGAAAAACAATGATTCTATCCGCTGCTTCGGGCTCAACCACTAATACCGCCTTCCCTTCGTTGGCGACATATAAAGGATCTATGCCTAGCAGCTCCGCAGCGGCTCGGACCTTTCCGGAAAGGGGGATATCTTTTTCATTGATAATTATCCCAAGCTGGGAACCCTCGGTAATTTCGTTCAAGGTTGTGGCCAGGCCCCCCCGGGTAGGGTCACGCATGAACTTTATACCCCGGTATTTTTTCAATAAGGGCAGGATCAATCCGTTCAGGGCCTGACAATCGCTCTTAATGTTCAGGCCCAAGCCCAGCTCTTTTCTTTTGGCTAAAACCGCCAGGCCATGTTCGGCAATATTCCCGGTCACAATTATTCTATCACCGCAGGAAATATTGGCTATAGAAAGTTCTTCTTTGACTATTAACCTGCCCAGTCCGGAGGTATTAATAAACAATTTATCCGCTGCGCCTTTCTCCACGACCTTGGTATCTCCGGTAACAATCTGGATACCCGCCTTTTTTGCGTGAAAAGAAAGGGAATCGATGATCCGCTCTAAGACTCCCTGCTCCAATCCTTCTTCCATGATCAAGGCCAGAGATAGATATTCCGGCATTGCCCCCAGCATAGCCAGGTCATTGACTGTCCCGGCTATAGCCAATTTACCGATGTCTCCTCCGGGAAAGAAGAGCGGGCTGACGACAAAAGAATCGGTAGTAAAAGCGGTCTTTTCTTGGCCGCCTATCACGGCGCTGTCAGCAAGCTTGCTTAGAATAGGATTATGTAATCTCTTAAGCAGGATTTCTTTAATAAAATCATGCATTAACCTGCCTCCGCTGCCGTGCCCCAGTAATATTTTTTTCATCGCCATTTTAATTGATTGTTACGCCTGCGCTTAAAAGGTCGTTTTTAAGCTGGCTGATACCGCTAAAAACAAAAGATTTAATGCCCAGCTCCCCGGCGCTTCTAACCAGCTCCGGCCGGTCATCGGTATAAAATACATTTTCCGGGCCTATCCTTAAGACGGAGAGCGCCTTCTGATAAATCAAAGGATGGGGCTTAACCAACCCCAGTTCATAGGACAAGAATAAATTATCAAAGACATTAAACACCGGGAAACGCTGCTTAAGATATTCATAGTGCAAAATATCAATATTGGATATCAAGGCTACCTTGTAATTAAGCTTCAGGCGGTTGGCCAGGCTGTAAACTCCGCGGTTTTTAGCGCTCAAGAAAAAGATCTCATCCCAGATCGGCACAAAAGCCGCGTAAGAAAGCTTTAAATCCAGCACCTCTTTTACCTTGGCAAAAAATTCTTCCGGAGAGACCTTCCCCTCTTCAAAGAGCACGGTTATCTCAGAGCCCAGGAAAAAATCCGTTATCTCCCTGGGGCTCCGGGTGCAAAAACGGGCGATCCTTTGCGCGGATATATTGTAGTCAAAATCAACCAGGACATTCCCTAAATCCAATAAAATTACCTTGATGTCCTCATCCATTAATTATTCTTCTCTTCCCTTTTTTTAAATAGGTCCAGGAATCTGTCTTCGTATTCTTTGTAAGCGTTCCATTTATCCAGCTCGGCCTTGAGCTGGCCGGCTTTGGAAATATCGGATTTTACCTGGGTAAAAAGTTCCTCGATCCTCTCCTTGACGGAGATGGGAAGCTTGGTAAGCTGGTTCAGGGTTTTCTTTATTTTTTCAACGTCTTCTTCTCCGATAGGCCCGGCAGCCTGGGAACCAAGTTTCAGATAATCCAGGAGCTTGTTTATCTCGCTCTCCATAACCTGCGCCTGCCCAGTAAGCCCGGATAATTCCAGGGGAACCTTGAGGACCCGGGAGAGAACTTTCAGGACTGCCGCGGATGCCTTGGGGTTTTCAATCTGGATAGTATAAAGCGGGATTTCGCCCAAAAGACAAAACCCCCTGAACCCTTCTCTTTTGGCTATTCCAAGGAAAAGCCCATTCATGCCGCTGATCTGGCCTTCGGCCAGAGCATGAAGATCTAATTTTTCGAGGCTGCCGCTTATCTCGGTTGCAGTAGAAGCAAACCACACGTGAGAGTCCTGGGTATGATCAATAGCCTGAGGCATGGAAGCAAAGCTGACTACCGTATCCACCTTGAAACTTTTGGCTACCTGAATGATCCGCCGGGAATAACTTTCAGCCCGGGATAGATCCGGCTGGGCATTGCTTAAAAACACGATCAGGTCATTTCCTTCATCTTTTCCGCCAGAAGCCTTGGCGGACCCGCCACGTTTTGTGGCGGGATTTTTCCAGTAATAAAATCTGCCCTGGGGAAGTTCCGGAGCGCTTAACAGGCCATTCTGGACCACGCTTCCGGCCAAATAAAAAAAATCTTCCGGGCCAACCGAAGCAAATTCCTGGGCTTTTAACTGCTCGACCAAAAAAGAGGCAGCCTTAAAAGCGACTTCGCCCATTCCCGGCCAGGCGACAATCAAATACGGTTTTTTTAAACGCGGCCTCTTTAAGATCTTAATACCTTCCATGGTCGCTGCTCCTTTTTACCAGAATAATATTATAAGAATTTATAAGTCGTTAAAAACCTCTCCAGAACCTGCGCGCCTTTATAAAGATGGCCGACCTTGGCGTATTCATTGCTGGTGTGAGCGCAGCCGGTGCAGCCAAACCCGGAAGCAATAGCCGGAATATTTTTATCCTGGAAGAAAGTAATTACGGTCGCTCCTTCGGAACCGGCAAGCAGCGGCTGAACCCTGCAGCTGCGCATGGCATTTTTTAAATAACTGACCAGGGGATGGCCGGCTGAGAGTGAATATGGCTGCTGGATACCCTGGATCTCTATTTTGAACTTCCGGGCGCTTTTCTTGAGAATATTCCGCAAAACAGCTAATATATCTCCGGGAGAGGTGCCCGGCAAAAACCTGAAATCCAATTCCAACTCGCACCAATCAGCTACCACGTTCACCTTATCCCCGCCCTTGAGCGTGCCGACATTAACTGTGGGCGGATTAAGGTATTTGTTTTTGCGGTATGGAAATCTATGGCCCTTTATCCGGCGGATAACCTCCAGCGCTATATCTATGGCGTTAATGCCCAGGTGAGGATATGCGCCGTGCGCGCGCTTGCCTTCAATTTTTACTTTGAGGTGGATAAGGCCTTTCTGGGTAATAATGATCTCAAAGTCTTCGGCATCTAAAACTAAGGCCGCATCCGGCCTTAAGATTTTTTTGTTTAAGAGCGGGAGCAGGCCCAACCCGGAACCGCTTTCCTCATCCGCGGTGGCGGCAAAGATAAGATTATAATCCAAACTTTTCCTGTCTTCCGCCAGGCTGTTCAGCGCTTCTACGGCACAGGCCAGGTTACCTTTACAATCTGTCGCGCCCAGGCCATAGATTTTATTGTTCCTTATTTTTGCCGCAAAAGGAGGCACGCTCCAGCCGTTCCCTGCAGGAACAGTATCCAGATGCGGAGTAATGAGCAGCGTATGCCGATTACCCGGCCTATCCAAATACGCTACAATATTAGGGCGGTTTTTCCGGAATTCATAAGTCCTCGTCCTCAGGCCCAGGCCTTCGAGGTAGCCGCGCAAAAAATCAGCTATTGGCGCTTCGTTTCCGGGAGGATTTTCAGAATTTATTTTAATAAGCTTCTGGGTAAGCTCGATCAGGCGAACTTTATTTATCATATTGACCCGCTTTAGGGTTATTATAGCAGAATTTTAACAAAAAGCCAGCGGACAGATAGAGCACTTAGGGGTTGACTTAAGGCAGTAGTTTTTAGCTAAGGCCACGATCAAAGCATGGTATTCATTGAATAACTGAACGTCTTTTTTTAAGTTCAGCGTGAATAAACTCTGGGCCTGGTCGTAAGTGGCCTCCTCTTTAATGAAGGCATGCCGGGAAAATACTCTCCGGGTATAGGCGTCAATCACAAAAACCGGCTTATGCAGAGCATAGAGCAATATGGAATCCGCGGTTTCCGGGCCCACTCCTTTTATTGCCAGGAGTTCGGCGCGTAAAGGCTCAACTTTTACTTGCGCGATTTTTTTCAGGTTTGCTCCGTAATTATGGATAAAAAAACCGAGGAACTCTTTCAGGCGCTGAGCCTTGATATTGTAGAAACCTGCGCTGCGGATAAGTTCAGCCAGCTTCTTATGCGGCAGATGGTATAGTTTGGCCGGCTCTAACGCCTTATGTTTTTTCAGGTTGGCTATCGCTTTTTCCACATTCGGCCAACTGGTATTTTGCGTCAGGATCGCTCCGACCATAACTTCAAAAGCAGTATCCGCCGGCCACCAGCGCTGCGGCCCGAAATGGGCATATAATTTACGATAGATTAAATCTAAGTTTGGACGGGCCCGGGTTATCACTCTTTAAGTTCCAGGGGATTGTAATTATAATAAGCGAAGATCGTATAAGTTGTCCCTGAGAGCGAGCCCGTAGATTTACCCTTCGGGGTAAACCAGCCGTGGCCTGTATCTACGGAATTCTGGGTAGCATAAGGAAGGCAGCTTTCACCCTGGCCGGATGGCGAAGGGCTGGAGATGATCATATTGCCTAAAGAAGCCAGATACTCGTCGGCTTTTAACTGATAGCTGCGGCTCCTGGCGGCATCGCCTTTTTTAAGATAAAACTCGGACATCATCCTGAAAGAAATAATCATTTGCGCGGTCCACTCCGAAGAAACTACTCCGCCGCGGGCAACATGGCTCTGGGGAGCAAAGTCAAAACCTTGGACTTTTACTTTACGGCCGTCAGGCCGGTCATAGAGAACATCCACTGCGCAGGTCTCTTCGGCAAATTCAATGATCCTGGCCGGGTTCATCCCTAAACTTTCCAATTCTTGCGGGCCTAAAGCGGCAATTGACCAGGCATAAGTATCAGTGGCAATAGTAGAATCACCCTTGCCGCGCTTAACCGGGATATCTATTTTATCATAGGTGTGTTTGACCAGCCAGGTAAGTATTTTATCCCGCGCCTCTACATACTTCTGTTTACCGGTAAGCTTATGCAGCATATTAAAAAAGGCATAGGCGTCCAGGTTATGCTCGGTAGCATACCACTCTACCTCCGGTCCTCCGCGCAAGCCGCCCTCAGGATCCTGTTTTTGTAAATTTATAATTCCCTGGGCAATATCTTCGGCTAACTTAAGATACCGGTTATCTTTAATCCGGTGGGTATACTGGCAGGCGGCAATACCTAACCAGAGATTCGGCCCGCTATGCAATATATATTCTGCGGGCTCGCCGTCATTAACATAGTAGGCATTGAAGAAAAGATTATTTTTCTTCTTGGCTTTATAGTTAAAAAAATCCAATATTTTATGGGCCCGTTCAAGATCGGAAAAATAGGTATAGGCCTGCGCCACCAGCGCCTGGTCATAGACAAAGGCCCAACCGCTGATATCGCTGTCGCCTTCAAAGCTCATGACCAGGCCGGTGCGCGGATTCTGGTGCTGCTGCACCCATTTATACATCTTATCCAGGTTGGCTTTTTCTAAAGTAGCCCTCTTTTCATTGATCTGCACGAGCTCCTGGGAGACCGCGCTCTCTTTTAACTGCACAGAAGCCAATTGTTCTTTAAGGCTGTCCTTTTCCTGCGTAAGCTGCTGGATAAGCCCGCTCAATTCTTTTATTTTCCTGGATTGTTCGCCGAGTTCAAGCGTAGCTTTACTCCCCAGCCTGTTCTTTTCTTCTTCCGCCGCCTGGATCCGCGACGACAAACCCTGGATCCGCGACGACAAACCCTGGATTTTTGTTTCCAGGCCCTCTCTTTCCTGGCTTATCTCTTTTATCTTCTGCCGGGCAACGTCAGCTTCCTGGATTACATTCACTAACCGCTGGACCAGAAGTTTATTCCCCTCGATCAATTTCATGTTAATAAAATTATTCAATGCCAGGATCAGCCCCAATAAGATAATTATCCCCAGGCCGACGGGAACAAGCAGCTTCTTACCTACGGCATAACGCATAAGTTTATTATTCTGGGCCGCGTCGATTTTTTCATAGGCCAGCCCGATATAACATCTATTCGTTCCATCGGGATCGTCCTTAACCCAGGCCGGAGCAGCCAGGGCAACAATGGGCTTCCTGATAATGGGCAGGTCTATTTCTAAAGATAATTTTACTTTGTGCTCTTTCAATAATTGCGCCGATTGGGGCGCAAGATTGTTAACGCTTAAACAAATCCCGCCCTTGCTCAGGTTATTGGTAAAACCCTGCAGCCATTCGGATACCAGGGTTTTCCCATCCAGGGCGACCAACCGGAATTGCACGGGAAACACCGTATCTAAACGCAGATACTGGCGTTTTTCTTGGCCTAAATATTCATTTTTTGGCATATTGTGATTGCCCCTTAAAACCTATGGCCTGAATTTGTAATAGGCGTTACACGCTCCTTCTCCGGAAACCATGCACGGCCCAAGAGGATTATCCGGCCGGCAGCTCTGCCCAAATAAACGGCAATCCGGAGGAGAAATAAGCCCTTTTAAGACCTCGGAACACCTGCAGCGCTTAATGGGCTCGGTTTTATTCTGCAAACCGGCAACGGAAAACATCCGGCCGGCATCAAAACCTGAAAATCTATTTTTCAATTCCAACCCGCTCCCGGGTATAATCCCCAGCCCGCGCCAATTGGCATCGCTCACCTGAAAAACCTGCCGGATTATTGCCTTGGCCCTGAGATTCCCCGCCGGAGCCACTATCCGCGTGTACTGGTTGGCGACATAAGCCCTGCCTGTCACTATCTGCTTGAGGATCATATAGATGCCTTCCAGGATATCTACCGGCTCGAAACCGGTAACGCAACAAGGTATTTTATACTTTTTGGGGATAAATGCATAATCTTTTGTTCCAATGACCGCCGAGACATGCCCCGGGCAAAGAAAACCGCTTACCTTTAGCCTTTTGTCCAGCAGCAGATATTGCATTGCCGCAGGGATTAATTTCAGAGAAGAAAGAAAAAAGAGATTCTTGAGATTTTCTTTTCTTGCCTCCAGGATGCTTAAGGCAATAGTCGGCGCGGTAGTTTCAAATCCTACCGCCAGGAAAACTACTTTTTTATCCGGATTGGCCCGCGCAACAGCTAAGGCTTCTAAGGGAGAATACGCGACGCGCACGTTGCCGAGCCTAGCTCTCTCTTTCTCCAGGGTGGAGCTGCTTCCGGGTACGCGTAACATATCGCCAAAAGTAATGATGAGCAGGTCATTATTTTTGGCTAACTTTATCGCGGCATCAATATAGCCTTGCGGGCTTACGCATACCGGGCAGCCCGGCCCGGAGATCAATCTTATATTTTCGGGCAGGAGCTTAGCCAGGCCGAAACGGCAGAAATTCTGCGTATGCGTGCCGCAGACTTCCATAATGTTTAGAGTATCGCCGGGGTTTAAGGTACTGATCTTAGCGGCGATTTTGTGAACCAGCCTGGCGTTACGGAACTCGTCAACGTATTTCATCAACAATCCTTAATGTTTCTCTGGCTTTTTGAGGGTCCACCTTTTGAATAGCAAAACCCGCATGGACCAGTATATAATCCCCCAACCTTATCCCCGGGAGCATCTGGATATTTACCTTACGCAGCAATCTTCCGGATTCAACCTGCGCGAAATTACCCTGGATCTTCATGACCTTCATCGGTATGCCTAAACACATAATCTAACTCCTCTGGCCGGCGATCATTGCCTGGCCCAAAGAAATGCCCGCGTCGTTACAAGGCAATTGCTGGTGCGTAAAAACCAGGAAGCCTTCTTTACATAATAAATCCAAACTGGTTTGAAGTAAAAGCCTATTTTGGAAAACTCCTCCGGATAAGGCAACCTGATTAATCTTGCTTTTCTTTCTCAACGCTAAACACGTTTTTACGATCATCTCCGCTACGCTGCGGTGGAAACGCCAGGCAATAGATTCCCGCGGCTTTCCGGATTTTAAATCCCGCATTATTTGCTTAAAACACCTTTGCGGGTCAAGAATATAGCCCTCCTTAGACTTAACCAGGTTAAATGCGTAACCTGCGGCCGGGAGTTGATTTTTTGCGGCTAATTTTTCCAGAGCCACAGCTAACTCTGCTTCAAATCTTGCTTCTCTCTTGCCCAGGATAAGACTGGCGCTGGCATCAAAAAGGCGGCCCATGCTGCTGGCCAAAGGAGAATTAATCCCGGCCTGGTAGATCTTTTTTAACCGCTGCTCTTTATCTACATTCTTATCAAAATCCAGCCAGGCAGCCAGTAATCTCCACGGCTCAGTTATTGCTTTTTCCCCTCCTACAAGCGGGATCTCTTTTAAATGCGCTAGGCGCGAAAATTTTTTATAGTCGCAGATTAAAAACTCCGCTCCCCAAATACGGTTATCCTCGCCCAAGCCTGTTCCGTCAAAAGCTACGCCAATAACTTTTGCTTCCCCTAAATCATTATCCGCCATGCAGGCGGCGATGTGAGCGTGATGATGCTGGATATACTCCAGCCGGTATTTATTGGCCAGGCGCAGAGCATACTTGCTGGATTGATACTCAGGGTGTAAATCGCAGGCAATAATCTCCGGCCGCATTTGCAGAAAGAGCCCCAGGTCGTTTTCAAAAACCAGCAGATCCCGCCAGGTGCCCAGATCCGCATGCACCGGGCTGATCCATGCGGTATTCCCCTTTGCAAAACAAATAGTATTCTTGGCCTGCGCGCCCAAAGCCAAAACCGGTTTTTTCAACCTGAAAGGTAATTTAAGTTTTCTACTTGCCATTGATAATTTCAATATGCAGGATACTATCTACTCTGAATGAACGCTCTTCTTTTTTTAGGCAACAGTAACCCACCAGATAGATCCGGCCATTCTCCTGCCGGATCTCTTTCGGAATGACCTCGCGCTCCGAAAGCTGGGCGCTGGAACCGGATAAATATTCTATCTTTACTTTTACCCCCAAGCTCAAAGCTTCCTGGATCCGGGCAAGCTTTTGCGCAATTAAATTTTGCAGGAAAAGCGGCTCGATACTAAAGAGCCCAAGAAATTTATGGAAATCTGCTATCCCCTTGGTTTTGAGCATAGCCAGTAATCTATAAAACACTCCCAAGGTAAGTTCAACATCGGAAAATGCGCGATGCTTCTGCTCTGCCTTTATTCCCAGCTTATCTGCCACAAACCAGAGGGCGTAACGCTCCAGCCCCGGGACAATCCGCCGGGCCATTTTAAGTATATCCACCACGTAGATATCTTTTAAGGCGGGAATCCCCAGAATCTTTAATTCGTTATTTAAAAAATCCAGGTCAAAACCTGCGTTATAAGAGCAAAGGCAGCTATTCTGAATAAAATCCACAAACTTAGGCATCACCATGGCGGCAGAAGGCGCGCCTGCAAGCATCTCCGGGCTGATCTTATTCACCGCAAATGCCGCCGCAGAAACCGGCTGGCCGGAGTTGATCAGAGTTTGAAACTCAGCTATCCTCTTTACACCCTTGAATCTTAAAGCGGCAAGCTCAATGATCCTGTCTCCCGAAGAGGGGTTAAGACCGGTAGTCTCGGTGTCAAAAATTACAAATTCTATCTCATCTATATTTTTATTCATAGTTATATAACAATTATCTTAATGCCTGTCTTGTTTTGTTCCTCCGCGCACCGCTCGGAATCAAGCCCTGCGTTAAACAACCTTTCTTCTCGCAATATATGCCGGGAGTAACCTTGCCGGATGATACGATAATTTTACTTTTTTCAGATTGGCTAAGCCGGAGTCATCCATGATATTGAGATATCTATAATTTTTCAGTTCCTCAGCAAAGGCGCGAAAGATAAATTGAGCCAAGCCTTTGATGGATAGATCCGTAATCTCATACAATATGCAGAAAGTGTCCGGATTTAAAACAAAACCGAAGGTAAAACCCTTGATCTCTTTATTTATTTTTACTGCCCAGCCCTGAAAACCTAAGCCGGAATAACCAGCCAAGGCTTCTTTTAAGGATATCCGGCTGTCAGCCAGCATGCCCTGATAAAGAGGATCGGCGTTTACTGGCCGCCGCTGGTGCGTCCAAAGGTCATAAAGCTGCAGGCATCCCTCTCGGTCCTTTAAGGCCAGCTTTTCAAATTCAAAATCATAATGCCCAACAAAATAATTGTAACTTGCGCGCTTGGATTTAAATTTATTGCCTTTTAGCTCCGCCAGATCCTGCCTTGCGCAAAGATAATCATAGGATTTAAATTTACACTCCAGGCCCAGGTCCCGGTAGAAGCTCAGATCCTGCTCTTCAATATTCTCGATATGGGAAAACTCCGGGTTCTTGTTCAGTTTGTCCAGGATGCGAAAAACTTCCGCTACCGCATCCGGGCTCTTTTCCCGGCCCAGCAGGGCAAGATAGGCGAATGCTCCGATCTTATCCTGAAAAATTACGCACAGGCTTTTTTCGATGACCAGCCAACTGATAGTAAATATTTTTCTCCAGATATAAATGTTCGGAAAGGCATAAACGGACAACTCGTGTCCGTTTAAATTCAAATAGCGGTCGAAAATCTGCTTGTCGCGGAGTAAAAGTTTATTTAGGCGCATCGGGAAGCCGCAATTCCACTACATCCAGCACGTCTTCATAGGCCTGGATGATCTGGGGGTTATCCCTTAGGATCTCCAGCTGTTCAGGAGAATTAAGATAAGCCGCCAAATATTCGGCATATTCTTTAAACTCCCGGGTATTTATCTTTTCACTGATATAAGGACAATTCAAATCCACGGTGAGAATGACCTTTCCCTGGCGCAGGTTGATCAAAAACGGATAAAGCTGGCACTCAAAAGGCCTCTTATTATAGATCCGGCATTTATTGGCCTGGCTCTCCAGAAAAGCGCAGATAAAACCTTCGCCGCGGGGATTAGCCACCGGCCGGATCTTTCTTTGCATATTAATGTAAGCCGGCGGGATATCCTGATCAATTAAATCCTGCACTTCCTCTTCCAGCAAGCAAGGCACCCAGGCTGAGTCCATCTCTTTAAACCTGCAACAGCCCTGGCACTTAAGACAGGCGTTTTCAGGAACAAATTGTTTGATCATTTAACGACACTCCCTAATTTCAGCGGCCTCTCCGGACTAATAATAACAACACCGGATTCATCGGAACCGGCCAAAACCATACCCTGGCTTTCCACTCCCCGCAAGAGCGCCGGCTCCAGGTTATC